>CAIUCF010000138.1 GCA_903897565.1 uncultured Rhodospirillales bacterium
CATCCGCACCGTCGTGATGATGGCGCAGAATTACGGGGTCCGCATCGTCGGCGCGGTCGAAAAGCCGCTGACCCCGGAAAAGCTCATGCCGTTGCTGGCCCGGCTCAATCGTCAGCGCCGGCTTGCCGAACGCAAGAAGCCCGATTTTCTCAATCCCGAAGAACTCAAGCGTGCGCTCAACGCCCGGGAGTTCGTGCCCTATTTCCAGCCCCAGGTCAGCCTGCGCGACCGCAGTCTGGTCGGGGTCGAGGCGCTGATCCGCTGGATGCATCCCGAGCATGGCATGCTGGTGCCGGCGATCTTCGTGCCGGCGATGGAAGAATGCGGCCTCATCACCGCCGTGACGGACGCCTTGCTGGGGCGGGTGATCGAGAGCTGGGCGGAGTGGCGCAAGCAGGGCCTCGACGTGCCGATCTCCCTCAATGTTTCGGCGCGCTCCCTGCAGGATAGCGACCTGCCGGAGCGCTTCGCCCGGATTGTCGGCAAGGCGCAGTTCGTGCTCTCCGACCTGACGATCGAGGTCACCGAGACTGCGGCGATGACCAATCTCGGGCGGTCGCTCGAGACATTGGCGCGGCTCAGGATGCGCGGCTTCCGGCTCTCGCTCGACGATTACGGTACCGGATTCTCGTCGATGCAGCAGCTGATGCGGGTTCCCCTCAACGAATTGAAGATCGACCGGGAATTCGTCACCGGCGCCGCAGACGACCCGCTGCTGGAGATATTGCTCGATGCCGGCATCAACATCGCCCGCCGTCTGAAGATCAGAAGCTTCGCGGAGGGCGTCGAAACCCAACGGGATTGGGATAATGTCGCCCGGATGGGGTGCGATGTCGCCCAGGGCTTCTACATCGCCAGACCGATGCCGGGAAACGAGCTCGCCGCCTGGCATGAAGCCTGGAAACGCGGCGGATCTCCCTGAAGAGGTCGCTGACTTGTTGAATTGCTCGATATTTCGACCTAAGGTCGGAATGTTGGTTGGATTTTAGCCCGGCCATCGGAGAGCGAAGGACATTTTTCATGGAAGGCCACGTGATGGGGTCTTGGAGCTTGACGCCTGTTTCGAATGGCTCCGGGGGCCGGCAGACCCGAGTTTTCGACCCGGAAGTCCTGCGTTCCGTGTGTGGCGACAATCCCGAAATCATCAATCGGCTGCTCGGCAGATTCGCCCAGTTCCTAGAGCGCGACGTCCGCGAACTCGACAGCGCGATCGTGCGACGCAGCATCGTCGATGTCCGACATCAGGCACACCGTATTCTGGGCTCTGCCCTGTCCGTCGGTGCTCAGGAACTGGCCGCGGCCATCGAGCAAGTCGGGATTGCCGCGCGCAACAAGGACTGGGACGCCGTCACGGCGGAATTCCAGGAACTGCAAGACGCTGTCTCGCGTCTGCGGACGATGCTACCACAGAGCTGATTATTCCTGGCCCGGTCCAGGATCGTCGAGGCCATACTCGATGGCGATGACTTCCAAAGTCTCCCGACCCGCTGGGGTGCGAATTTCGACGACATCGCCGACGCGGGTCTTGTGCAGGGCGCGTGCGACCGGCGAAATCCAGCTGATTCGGCTCGAATCCGCGTCGATCTCGTCCACGCCCACGATGGTGACCGTCTGTTCCTGGTCGCGGCCGTTTACATAGGAAACCGTCGCGCCGAAGAACACCTGGTCGTGCCGGGTCTGACGGCTCGCGTCCACGATCTCGGCGATTTCGAGCCGCTTGGTGAGGAAACGGATCCGCCGATCGATCTCGCGCAGCCGCTTCTTGCCGTAGAGGTAGTCGCCATTCTCCGAGCGGTCGCCATTGCCGGCGGCCCAGGAAACGATCTCGACGATCTTTGGCCGCTCGCTCCGCAAAAGGCTCTTGAGCTCCGATTGCAGTCGCTCATGGCCGGCGCGGGTGATGTAGTTCTTGGCTCCCACGGGTAGCGCGGGGACGGGGAGTTCGGTCTCCTCGTCGCCCTCGCCGTCGTCTTCCTTCGTGAACGCCTTGCTCATATTCCTCGCTACCAGCGGCCGCGACCGTGACCCCAGCCGCGGCGGCCCCAGCCATCGCCGAACCTACCCTCGAAGATGATACCCGGCGGCGGGCCGTAATAGGGCTGGGGATAGTAATAATACGGCTGCGGTTCCGGATCGACCACATAGACCGGCGGCGGTGGCGGCGGCGCCTGGATCTGGTTGCCCTGAGCAGTCATGCATTGGGCATAGGCGACGTCGTAACGTTGTTGCAGGCCCTGTGCCGAGGCATTGGCATTGCCGGCCCCCACCATGCTGCCGAGCAGCAGGCCGGAACCCGCGCCGATCGCGGCTCCGGTCCCTGCGGATCCGCTTGCGGCCCCGATCGCAGCGCCTGCGGCGGCACCGAGGGCGGTACCGATCGCCGCGCTGCCGAGAGCGCTCTGATTGGCCGCATGGGCCGGCGAGGCATAGCCGATCTGGCGCGCGGCGTAGTCGCGGCAGGTGTAATCCTCGTTCTGGAACTGCGGCAAGGTCTTGCCCTGGCCAGGCATCGCCACGACCTCCGGACCAGCCGGTGGGGCGACGACGCAGGCTGCGAGAGACAGACCTCCCGCCAGCAACGCGACAACACTTCGTTTACGCATATTCCATGTCCTCAACAATTCCTGCAGAAGCATGCTCCCGAACGCCGAGGCTACGCATCTGCCATCTCATGGGGCCAGCCATGTCCGATACCCGATGACGCGCGGCCATCCACCCGTCGAGGCCCGCCTCTTGCATGTATAACGGTTCTGAGTACGGAATATTCCCGCTTCTTCTTCCCAATGATGGCGCGCCCGATGATTCTCGATACCGTTCCGGCCATCTGATTCGTGGCGGAGAATCTCCCCGCGGGGTGCGATTCCCGGGTCATCGCTGCCTTCGACTATTGGCGGAGCCGGCATGCGGCCGATGGCGCCCTCCCGGGCAGGAAGTCAATCGATCCGATCGAGATGCGCAGTTTCCTGCCGGATATCTGCCTGTATGAAGTGCAACAGAAACCGATCCGATTTCGCTACCGGGTGATCGGCACCCAGATCACCGCCAGGATGGAGCACGATACAACCGGCAGCTGGCTTGACGAGGTTCACCCACGCTTCGTCGGCTCGCCGGCGTATGAAGAATTCGTCAGCGTGGCCCGCCGTGAGACGCCATTCGCCTATTATCGGGGCATTCCGCTGTTCCATACGACGCGCGACTACCGGATCATGGAGCGCATTCTCTTGCCGCTGGCCCAGGACGGCGTCACCGTCGACATGATGCTGGCCGTCGTCGTCTTCGATCCCCTCCAGACCCAGACGTGATCTCGGGACGATCGCCCGAGGTGGTGATCGGCCGCCTGTTTGTGCTACCTGTGGCGCCATTCGAGCAAGACGAGTTCAGGCCGAGTCGACCTGAAATCTGAATCTTGCTCGAGATCATATGGTTAGAGCCTGATTCAAACGTCGGGGCGACGTCATCAGGCTCTTGGGAAATGCGCAAAACACGGGAGCCGCACATGTACGTGGGAAAATCGATCAAGCTCATCGCGCTCGACAACGGGCTGCTGGAGTTCCGCTTCGATCGCGATGGTGAGTCCGTCAACAAGTTCGATGCGACCACGCTCGCCGATCTGAAGGCGGCCATCGGGGTGATTCAGGCGACTCCCGGCGTGCGCGGCATTCTGGTGACGAGCGCCAAGGACGTCTTCATCGTCGGCGCCGACATCTTCGAATTCACCGGGTTGTTCAAGAAGCCGACGGCGGAGCTGCAGGCCTTCGGCACCAACAGCGCCGGGCTATTCCTCGTCTTCGAGGATCTGCCCTTCCCGATCGTCACGGCGCTCAACGGCTTCGCCCTCGGCGGCGGTCTGGAGATGGCGCTGGCCTCGGATTACCGGGTGATGGCGACGGCGGCGCAGATCGGCCTGCCGGAGACCGGCCTCGGCATCATCCCCGGGTTCGGTGGCACGGTGCGGCTGCCGCGGCTTGCCGGCGCCAAGATCGCGCTCGACTGGATTCCGAGCGGCAAGCCGCAATCGGCCGCCGTGGCGCTGGCCGCCGGTGCCGTCGATGCGGTCGTCGAACCGGCGGAACTGCGCACCGCCGCCCTCAAAATCCTCGACGAGGCCATCAACGGCACCCGCGACTGGCAGGCGCGTCGCGCGATCCGCCGCGGCCCCGTCGCGATCCCGCCGGGCAGCATCGAGGCCGCCAAGGCCGCGGTCGCCAAGACCATCACCCATGTTCCCGCCGTCGGCGCGGTGATCGACCTGATCGCCAAGGCGGCACCGCTCGATCGCGACGGCGCCCAGGCGCTCGAGGTCGAGACCTTCGCCCAGGTCGCCAAGACCCAGGCCGCGGCCTCGCTGGTGCAGATTTTCATCAACGATCAGCTGCTGAAGAAGAAGGCCAAGGGCTACGCCAAGATCGGCCGCAAGGTCTCCCAGGGCGCCGTGCTCGGCGCCGGCATCATGGGCGGCGGCATCACCTATACCAGCGCCGTCCGCGGGACGCCGGTGATCATGAAGGATATCGCCGAGCCGGCGCTGGAGTTGGGCCTGAACGAGGCCGACAAGCTGCTGGCCAAGCAGGTCGAGACCGGCAAGCTGAAGCCGGAAAAGGCGGCGGCGATCCGGGCATCGATCAAGGCGCAGCTCGGCTATGAGAATTTCGAGACCGCGGATGTCGTGATCGAGGCCGTGGTCGAGAACATGAAGGTCAAGAAGCTCGTCCTTGCCGAAGTCGAGAAGGTGCTGCGGCCGGACGCGGTGATCGCGTCCAACACCTCGTCGCTGTCGATCACCGAGATGGCGAGCGCGCTGACGCGGCCGGAGAACTTCGGCGGCATGCATTTCTTCAACCCGGTGCCGCTGATGCCGCTGGTCGAGGTGATTCGCGGCCCGCAGACCAGTGAAGCCACCGCGGCGACGATCGCCAGCTACGCCGTGGCGATGGGCAAGACCCCGATCATCGTCAAGGAATGCCCGGGCTTCCTCGTCAACCGGATCCTGATTCCTTACGTCGTCGGCTTCTATCAGCTGATCCGCGACGGCGCCGATTTCCACCAGATCGATGCCGTGATGGAGAAGTTCGGCTGGCCGATGGGCCCGGCGTTCCTGCAGGACGTGATCGGCCTCGACACCATGGCCCATGTCGTCGACATCATCGTCGGCGGCTTCCACAATCGCATGGTCACGGAATGCGAGAATGTCGCGACCGTGATGATGAATGCCGGCCGCCTCGGCCAGAAGAACGGGCTCGGCTTCTATCGCTACGAGAAGGACCCCAAGGGCCGGCCGCACAAGCTGCCGGCGACCGATCTGGAGCATATCATGGCGAAGATCCAGCACAACGGGCCGAAGAGCTTCAGCGATGACGAAATCATCGAGCGCATGATGCTGCCGATGATCATTGAGGCCGCGCATTGCATCGAGGACGAGATCGTCGAGACCCCGGTCGAGGTCGACATGGCGCTGGTGCTCGGTCTCGGCTTCCCGCGCCATGTCGGCGGCGCGCTCAAATACGCCGACTGGCAGGGCCTCGCCAACGTCGTCGCCGCCTGCGACCGTCACAAGGCGCTGGGCGCGATGTTCCTGCCGACGAAGAAGATGCGGGCGCTCGCCGCGTCCGGCGGGACGTTCTACGACGCCTGACCAAGCCACGGCCGGTCGGGGCAACCCGACCGGCCGGGAATACCCGGGCGAGCATCGGAGGTCGCCGTTGCTACGAGGGATGTTGGGATGCAAGACCTGACCCCAAGCCAAGTAGGAATGCAAGACCTGACCCCTAAAAGACCCCGAGGTTTCGCGGCGCCGAAATTCGTTTGGTAATCCTCCCTGCCACAAGGAATGCCTGGCCAATGACACCCAACCGGATAATTAAAGACCAGCGCGAACGATTGGGGCTTAGTATGGCAGAAGTTGCCAACGCCGCTTCTCTCGGAGTTCCAGGATATCGGGATATTGAATTCTATCCGGAAGAGTCATTTTCTGTAGTATCTTCGGGATCTTTGAAGAAGATATGTCGTGTATTAGGATTGGATTTATCAACAATTTTGGGCCTTGGTTGTCAACAGAGAGCCGAAGATATTCATATAACAAAAGAAGATAATGTTTATAGAAATCGAATCATTTTTCAAAATCTTCCCTCAGTTTAAACAACAGATATTGAATTTAGCAGAGATCTATTTGAGTGAAATGCCTATAGGTCGTCTATTCCAATATTCACTAGAAACGGTGAAAAAAGAAGTAAATTGGGATGAGGCAGCGCGTAATGGTCAATCGCGTGCCTTATCAAAACTCTTGGAGGGACAAAAGATCCCCGAATGGTTTCATCCGATGAATTGGGGCTTATTAACAGCTAAAACGAATACTTTTGTCTTGGGGGATGGCTGTGTCATCGTGGTTGGAGAAACTGGGATACCCGGTAATCTCTTTTGTTTTTCTCGTAGTTGGCAAGAACTTTATTTGCCCGTAGCGCCTGGGCAGACCATTTTTATGAGCCGCTCAGCTAATCGAAGCCCCAGTCTTTCTACTGATAAGCTTCGAACCCTTTCAGTTGAACTTTCGGTTAATTCTTTCTATGCACATAATAATGATGAGCCCCATAGGGAGTTAGTCAAA
>CAIUCF010000139.1 GCA_903897565.1 uncultured Rhodospirillales bacterium
CGTCATGGAGTTCCAGCGTGCCGGCGCTGACCGCGAGGTTCTCGATTGTGCCGGGCGCGTGTGGCTCTGCCGCCTCGGTGTGGCCCGGAGCGATCCGAAGTTCGTAGAACTCGATCCGCCGTTCGCCATCGAACGGAAACAACGCCCGAGAGGAGAATTTCCCGTCGCTCGACGTCAGGAGTTTGCTCCGGGTCCGGCGCAGTACCGTCGTCCCGCCGCGGGCCGTCGTCGAGGTGAGCGTGGCGAAGGTCACGCCGAGCGCGTTGGCGATCTTCCAGAGCAGACCGATGGTCGGGGTGCTACGGCCCAGCTCGATCTGGCTGAGCATGCCCCGGCTCACCCCCGACACCTTCGCCAGACGTTCGAGCGAGTAGCCCTGCCGTGTCCTCAGGCGACGCAGATTGCGGCCGACCAGGATGGCCAGCTCCGGCACGGCGTCCGGTGCGATGATGGCTATATCGGAATCACGTTCAGCTACCGGCATCAAGTTTAAGCTCGACAGATCGTTATATTAGACAAAATGTCTTATATAATAATCGATCTGTCAAGGCCTCCAGCCACACCACGCGGGCGCGGCCAGCCGTTATTGCGCGCTGTTCTGATCCGCCGAATCGGAACCGGGCTGCGGGCCGACCGGAACGGCGACCGTCGACTGGTTGCCACCGCGCTCGAAGGTGATGGCCAGATCGTGATGCTGCCGCGCCATGCCGATCATGTTGAGGAATTGACTACGGCTCGAAATCGCCGTGTTGTCGACGGCGATGATGATGTCGCCGGGCTGGAGTCCAGCCTGATCCGCGGGCGAGCCGCTCTCGATATTCGCGATCAAAGCGCCTTGTGTGCGCGACGTATGCAGGGCGGCGGCGATATCCGGGGTCAGGTCCTGGACCGCCACGCCGATATAGCCATGCTCGACATGGCCGTATTTCACGATCTGATCGAGGATCGAGCGCGCCATGTTGATGGGAATGGCGAAGCCGACGCCGACATTGCCGCCGCTCGGTGCAACGATGGCGGTATTGATGCCGATCAGACGGCCGTCGAGGGTGATCAGGGCGCCGCCGGAATTCCCGGGATTGATAGAGGCGTCGGTCTGGATGAAATCCTCGTAGCCCTCGATCCGGAGGCCCGAGCGGCCTAGCGCACTGACGATGCCCGAGGTTACGGTCTGGCCGAGGCCGAAGGGATTGCCGATCGCCAGGACGAAATCTCCGACTTCGACCTTCTCGCTGTCACCCATCTCGATCGCCGTCAGTGACTCCGCCGGAATCTTGAGGACGGCGACATCGGTGCTGGGGTCGCGACCGATCAGTTTCGCCTTGAACGTCCGCTTGTCGCGCAGGGTCACCTCGATCACGTCGGCATTCTGGACGACGTGATTATTGGTCAGGATGTAGCCCTTGTCGGCGTCGACGATCACGCCGGAGCCGACCGTCTGGGTCTCCTGGGTGAAGGAGGGTGGCACCCGAAAGAACTGGCGGAACAGCGGATCGTTGAACAGCGGGTTGTTGATCTGGACTTGGGCATGCACCGCGATGTTGACGACGGCAGGGGTAACCCGCTTGACCAAGGGGGCGACACTCGGCGTCCCGAAATCATTGGTCATTGGGAAGCCGGCATGGGCGGGGGCGGCGGCAAACAGGGATGCGGCGAGAAACCAAGCGAAGAAG
>CAIUCF010000140.1 GCA_903897565.1 uncultured Rhodospirillales bacterium
CGAGTTCGATCAGATAGGGGCCGGAGCGGGCGAGGCTTTCGCTGAGCAGTCGGCTGAGATCGTCCAGGCTGGAGGCGCGCGCGGAGGCCACACCCATGCCGCCGGCCAATTGGCACCAGTCGAGGGCCGGGTTCGAGAGATCCATCATATCGAGTGCGGTGCGGCCGGGATTGGCGCCGACGCCGGCGAGTTCACCGAGCAGGATCGCGTATTTGCGGTTGGCGAGGACGATCGTCGTCACGTCGAGCCGTTCGCGGGCCTGGGTCCACAGCCCGGCGAGGCTGTACATCGCCGAGCCGTCGGCCTGCAGGGCGATGACCCGGCGGCCGGGTGCGGCGATCGCAGCGCCCACCGCCATCGGGATGCCGTCGCCGATCGCACCGCCCGTCAACATCATCCAGTCATGCGGCGGCGCGGCGCGCGTCCCCGGGAAGAAGCCGCGTCCAAACGAAATCGCCTCGTCGATGATGATGGCGTGTTCCGGCATCAGCGCCGCCAGGGTCTGCGCGACGCCTTCGGGCGTGACGCCGCCCTGGGGCGGTTTCGGCCGCGGACCGGGATCCGGAGGCGCCAGGTCCGGCGCGTCGAGGATTTCCGCGAGTACCGCCAGGGTTGCCTCGGCATCCTGTTCGGGCGTGGTAAGGACGGCGATCTCGCAACCCTCGGGCTCCAGCCTGCCGCGCTTGCCCGGATAGGCAAAGAACGAGATCGGCGGGGTCGCGTTGACGAGGATCAGCTGCTCGATCCCGGCGAAGGCGGCGAAGCCGTTGTCGATGGGATAGGGGATGCGCTCGGCCGGGACCCGGCCGCGACCAAGCGGCAATCGCGCGGGCGAGCGCTCGAGCAGCAGCTTGGCACCGGCGTGACGCGAGATGCTCCAGGCAGCGCGCAGTGGCGTCTCGGCCATGGCCTTGCCGCCGACCAGCAGCATCGTCGGCTTGCCGTTGCGCAGCAGGGCGGCCGCGGCCGCAATCGCATCGCGCGTCGCCGGTTGCGGCGGCGCGGGCGGAATGGTCGCGGCGACCACGCCGCCTTCCTCCCAGGCGGTGTCCGCGGGCAGGATCAACGTGGCGATCTGGCCGGGGAACTGCCGGGCCGCGGCGATCGTCGCCGCGACGTCGGCGCCGACCGTGGCTGCCGATTCCGAGCGGCGGACGAATGCGCTCGCCGCACCGGCCAGTCCTTCGACGTCGGAGGTCAGCGGGGCATCCAGCGGGCGGTGATACGTGGCCTGATCGCCGACGATATTGACGATGCCCGACCGCGCGCGGCGGGCGTTGTGAAGGTTGGCGATGCCATTGGCGAAGCCGGGCCCGCAATGCAGCAGGGTCGCCGCCGGCTTGCCGGTCACGCGGTAATAGGCGTCGGCGGCCCCGGTAACGACGGTCTCGTCGAGGCACAAGACGCAGCGCATCCCCGGTATCCTGTCCAGCGCGGCGACGAAATGCATCTCGCTGGTGCCCGGATTGGCGAAGACCGTGTCGATGCCGGCCTGCAGGAGGGTGTGAACCAGACTTTCGGCGCCATTCATTGCGTTGGCCTTTTCTTCAAAGCTGAATCCCCGCAGTGTAGCGGAGAAGCGGGGCAGGGGGCAGCCTCGAGGTCGCACGCAGGGGTGCGCCGGAGATAGCAGAAGCAGGTTACTGCTCAACACCGCAGAAGTGGACTCGCCATGGCCAGGCTCTATGTCGACACCAATAAATATGACGACGGCGACGGACCGCCCGTCGTCGAGGCGTTCAACAGCATCATCAAGGATCTGGTGAGGCGCAAGCTCGGCGAGAGCGGCGTCTCCTGGGCGGAATTCGTCTTCGGCAAGAGCTGCGACCTGATCACCGCGACGGAAATCGCCGAAATCGACCGCAAGCTGCTGGCGAGCGGCCATCGCTACGCGGTTTCGGCCGTGATTTCGATGACGGAGCGGCCCGAGGCCTACAAGCCGGTCGACGGCGTGACCACGGGCTCGAGCGCCTGCTTCGAGCATCCCGAAGCCCAACTCGGCCCGGTCGACGGGCAGGGGCGCGAACCGCGGGGGCAAGGCGACAACGTCGTCGAATATCCCGTCAACGTCGTCGGAACGGCGCGCTACTACCGCTCGATCCAGGACGTCATGGACTCGCTCTCCGGCGGCGTGCCCGCGGATACGATCGCGATCATCGACGACAGCGGCGGCACCTTGACCGCGCCGATCCTCGAACATTTCGAGGGCGTGATCTGTGCCGGCGGCACGGTGCGCTCGCATCTCGGCATTCTGACCCGGGAATACGGGATTCCGTGCCTGATGAACGCCAAGATCAGCGGCATCATGGACGGCGATCGTGTCGAACTCGAGGTGTCGGCGCCGGCCAAGACCACTGAAGCCTACCAGAAGGGTATCGAGATGACGGCTCGGGTCTGGCGGCTCCCCGTGCTCGGGGAGTCGCGTCGATGACGGCGCGGCTCACCTATCACCAGATTCTGGCGACGAACAATCTAATGCGCCTCGCCGGCGAGGAGACCTACTATCTCGGCCTGACGCGGACGGTCCAGGAATCCAAGTTCTTCCCGGTCTCCGCCTATATCGTCCTCGGCTACATCAACGCCTTCTACCGCTATCCTGCGCTGTTGCGGAAAATCGAGCGCCACATGACGCCGGAAGACATTGCGGATCGGATTCGCAACGCGAATTCCAAGGCGCAGTCGATGGGCATCAACTGGTGCATGACCAATTTCTACCTGCTCGGCCGCGAGATGCTGATCAGCATGGGAATCATCCGGCCGCACGACGCCGCCGAGGATCTGTTCTACGTGATGGATTTCTGGCGGCGCTATCAGCTGGCGTGGCGGCGCGAGGATGGCCATGTCACATGCAAGGAAGGCGGCCATCGCTCGCAGGTTCTGCCCGAGCGTCGCATCCAGGTCTTCCACGCCGACCTTCATCCCTGCGCCGAAGGGGACGCGCTCCACGCCGCGGCGGACAAGTTCATGGCGGCGCTGTCGCAATATGTCGTGCTGGTGGCCTGCGAGAGCCGGGCCTGCATGACCAATCATGGCCCCTATGATCTCGGCGGCGGCCGCGAAATGCTGGTGCGGGAGTTCTACGACCTTGCGGAGGGCGACATGCCCTGGCTCGACGGCATCGCAGAGGAGGTCCCGTTCTCTCGGCTGACGGTGACGACGGCGGTCAAGGACACCCATTTCTACATCGTTGACGATTGGGGCAGCTTCGAATCCCAGCCGGAATACCGCTCAGAGAACCTGTGCGGCATCGGGCTCTATACCTCCGACGAGTTGTCCGAGACGCATCTGCCGATCGGCATGGCCAGCCGCGAAGAGTTGACCGCAACCCTGGAGAATTTCGCCGAGATCTTCCGGAGGATGACGGCGAAGCTGTGGGCGCGTTTCGCAGGCTACTCCCGTGACCAGCTCCTCGATGCCGGGGCGTTGACCTATTACGCGGTCATCAAGGATTTCGCCCATATCGCCGGCTGCTACGAGGCCGATGACTGGAACACGATCGACGCCCGCGCCGACCGCTTCCGGGTGCTGATGAACGATGAATACGGCAACCAGATGATGGGCGCCCATTTCGTCGCGCTGCAATGCCCGAGCCATCAGTGCCACGAATACACGATGATGCATCACTCGGATTTGCCGCGCCGGACCTATTCGCCGCTGTCACCGGCTCTGATGATCGAAGAGGATTACGTGCCGACGGTGGGACACGAAATCCATCCCGGCGTCACCTACCTGCCCCCGAAGATCGACCGCTACCGCACCACGCAAGGCGTGATGGGCCTGGCCGAGTTGAACCGACGGGTGCGGGCGTTCACGCCGCAGCTCTGCACGGACAAGTTCCGCTATCTCGACGATACGTGGGTGAAATACCACTACGACACTCCGCTCGCCGACGAGCTCTACCGGATCGATCAGCAATACTCGCGCAAGCTGGCCGGCAAGGGTGCCGGGCTGACGCGCGACGACATCGAACGCCTCGCCGACAGGCTGTGAGCGCGACCGTTATGGAGAGAGTGCGATGA
>CAIUCF010000141.1 GCA_903897565.1 uncultured Rhodospirillales bacterium
CGCGCGCACCGCCGCTTCGCCGCTCGTCTCCTACGGCAACAGCCGCTCGGGCTTCGGCAACCGGCTGCGCGACGCCGCGCCGCCGGTTTCCGTGTCCCAGGTGTATTGAGGCGCGGCGATGACAGTCCGCCATCTCTCCCTGCTCGATCTCGTCGGCCAGAATACGACGACGCCGGCAACGGCATCGGCCGCCGACTGGCAGCATTTCCAGGACCTGCTGAAGACCGCGCTCGACCAGAACGCCAGCGCCGACGCGACGAAACCGGCGGCGCCGGATCGGGCCGTAACGCGGGCGGCGATCGCGCAAGCCGCCGGCAATCAGGCGGTGCAAGCCGAAAATAGCGCCGAGGCGACGGCGAGGCAGGCAAGCGCTGCCCAGACGAATGCTGCTCACGCAAGCGCAGCCCAGGCCGACGCCAACCGCAACGACGCCGCCCAGGCAGAGACGGCGCAGGCCAGAACAGATCAGGCCGATGCCGTGCAGGCGAGGTCGGCTGCCGCGCGCCGCGTCGAGAAACGCAACGCCGCGCGTGCGGATGCTGCTTCTGCCGATCAGGCGGCGACGACGCCGGACGCGGCGGCTGCGCCGCCCGATCCGGCTGCCGCCGTGACGGCCGACGGTGCCCCTGTCGATGCGACCGCCGCAAATTCATCGTCTTCTCAGACACCCCCCGCGGCGGCGGGCCAAGACAATGCGCCGCCGTCGGATCCGTCGAGCGCGTCGACGTCGGGAACCGATGCCGGCGCCGCTACGGCCGCCCCATTGCCCGATCAGACCGTCATGATCCCGCAAGACGCCGCCACCCCGGCCGCGCCGCAGCCGAGCCAGCAAACGCCGGCAACGGATGCCGCGCCGAAGGACGCGACGCAGAGCGCCGCTGGCGACACGGCAGCCACCGACGCCTCCGCCTCGGCAGGCACCGCCGCCGCAGCGACCATCATTGCCGCGCTCGTCCCGGCCCCTCCGCCGCCGCCAGTCGCCGTCGCGGTCGCGGCCGGGGGGGCGCACTCGACCGTGGCCCCTGATCCGGTCGCGACCGGCAGCCTCGCCGACCTCTTGTCCTCGACCACGGATCCGGGCAAGGGCGATCATCTCGCCGCCGGGTCCGCCGCACCGTCCAAGGCCGGCACGAACACGACGGATACCGCTGCCGCCGACCCGGCCTCCGCCCTGTTCGGGGCCGGGGGCGACGCAGCCGCCTCGCTCGCGGCCGGGGTCGCGCCCACTCCCGCCACGCAGGGCGGCAATCAATCGGGCGGGCAGGGCAGCGGACAGAAACAGGAACATAGTTCGTCTGCAGCCGCCGCCGCGCAGGACCGCACCAGCCGGTCGGGCGACAGTCAGGCTGCACCAGCGGCACAGCAGCCCATCGCGCCGGCGGCGATCGTGGTGCAGCCGCCGGTCACGCCGGCTGCGAGCCTCGCTACCGCGTTGACCGGTGCCGGAGCCGCGCGCTCCGAGTCAGCGGTGGCGCCGGATGCCGGGACCGATGCCGACGGGACGACCCCGCCCCTCGGATTCGCCGATCGCACATCGGCGGCGAATCTGACACCGCTGCGCCTGTCCGAAACGCCGGGCGCCGCGGCGTCGCCCTATGCGCCGACGCAGGCGCCGCTACCCGTCGAACAGGTCGCCCTGGCGATCGGCCGGCTCACCAATGGTGCCCGCAGTTTCAGCATGCAGCTCAATCCGGAGCATCTCGGCGCCGTGGATGTGCGCATGGAAGTCGACTCCAAGGGCAAGACCAAGGTTGCGATCACGGCGGAGCGGCCGGAGACCCTGGCCTTGCTGAAGCTGGATTCGCATCATCTCGTGAAGGCTTTGCAGGATTCCGGCGTTTCGGCCGACCAGGCGAGCCTGAGCTTCTCCCTGCGCGAGCAGGGCTCGAACGCGGCGAGCGACCGTCGCAGCGGCAACGGCCAGAGCGGCCGCAACGCCGGCCGGACGAGCGCCGACGATACCCAGGACAGCGAGGCGGTGCCGGTGAGGATGTCCCTCTCGCGCCACCTCTACGATATTCACGCATAGGAGAACCCGATGAGCATCCTCAGCGCCCTCACCAATGCCGGCACCGGCTCGGGCAGCTCCGCCGCCAGCGCCGCCTCGGCCAATGCCAGCACCTCGGCCGCGACCGTCGCGAGCCAGTATCAGACCTTCTTGAAGATGCTGACCACCGAGCTGCAGAACCAGGACCCGACGCAGCCGCTCGACTCCTCGCAGTTCACCAGTCAGCTCGCGCAGTTCTCCTCGCTGGAGCAGCAGCTGCAGACGAATTCGAACCTGTCGAACCTGATCACGGCGCAGCAATCGGCCTCGTTCAATTCGGCGATCAATTATATCGGCCATACGGTCGAGGCGACCGGCGACAGCTTCACCGAGGCGAGCAGTGGCGGCTCGGTGCCGCTGGCCTTCTCGCTCGCCGGCACGGCGACCAGCGCCAAGGTCTCGATCGTCGACGCCTCGGGAAAGACCGTGAACACGCTGAGCGTGGACTCCCCGGTCGCCGGCCTGAACAGCCTCACCTTCAACGGCCTCGACAGCAACGGCAATGCGCTGCCGGCCGGCACTTACACCTACACGGTTTCGGCGACGAATTTGGCGGGGCAATCGGTCGACGCGACGACGTACCAGACGGGCAAGGTCACGGCGGTCGACTCTTCGACCGGCACCACCTATCTCGAACTCGGGACGACTGGTGCGGTCGACGCCAGCAAGGTGGTCCAGGTCACCTCCTGACCGGAGGCCGCAGCGCCTCGGCGGGCCGGAGGCGAGAACGAGACACCGCGGCGGCGCAATCGGCACCGCCGCGGCATTTCGCGTTCACGTTTCTTTTCGCCCGATGCTCTTCTCTTTAGGGCTTTATTAAGCGGCTCGGGTTCATATCTGGAGACGTTGCCACGCATTGGTGTCGTCGAATCGACGGAATACCGGCGCGCGGCCCTATCTCTGGACCTCTGGATGCCCGAGTTGGACGCATTGACTCTCGCTTCACTACCCCCGGCCGATACCAAGCGCTGGGTTACCCGGCGCAAGGCCGAAGTGGTCGCCGCAGTCCGTAATGGCCTGATCAGCCTCGAAGAGGCGTGCCGGCGGTATCATCTTTCGATCGAGGAATTCCTGTCCTGGCAACGCCAGATCGAAAGCCATGGCTTGCCCGGCCTGCGGGTGACCCGGACTCAGGATTACCGCGCGGCCGTCCTTAATAAGTGACAGTTAAGTCACACTGAGCGCTTGAATGCGCCTTTCTCGGCACTAGGCAAATTTTGCCGCTCTGGTTAAGAGTGCATTTACTATGCAGTCCTAGAGTTGGCGGAAATCTTGTGTGCGCCGCACGGCGTACGACTTGCTGATACAGGGACTTCGCCGTGAATGGGCTGATGCAAACGCTCGCGAGACTGGGGACTGGCCGGGTGCTGGCGCTTGCGGCAACCGCGCTCGCCCTGATCGGCGTGCTCATCTTCCTCGGGACGCGATACAGCTCGCCGACGATGGGCCTGCTGTATTCCAACCTCGATCCCAAGGACAGCGGCGAGATTACCGCGAAGCTCGACGGCCTCGCCGTGCCCTATACGGTGCGGCCCGACGGCACCGCGATCATGGTGCCGGCCGATCAGGTCGGCCGCTTGCGCGTGGCGATGGCAAGCAACGGCCTGCCGCATGGCGGCTCGGTCGGCTTCGAGCTGTTCGATAAGCCGGAAGGCCTCGGCACCACCGACTTCGTCCAGAATATCAATGAGATGCGGGCTCTCGAGGGCGAACTCGAGCGGACCATCGATTCGATCGACGCGATCGATTCGGCGCGCGTCCATCTCGTGCTGCCGAAACGTGAACTGTTCAGCCGCGAGATCCAGCAGCCCTCGGCCTCGATCATGGTCAAGGTCCGCGGCGGCCAACAGCTTGGCAAGCCGCAGATCATGGCGATCCAGAACCTGGTGGCCTCGGCGGTACCCGGGCTGAAGGCCTTCCGCGTCACCATCGTCGATCAGAACGGCACCCTTCTGGCGCGCGCGACCGACGATCCGAGCCAATCGCTCGACATCACCAATGACACCGACGACGCCCGGGTCGCCTATGAGACCCGGCTGTCGCGCTCGATCGAGGAGATGCTCGAGCAGTCGCTCGGTCCGGGCCGCGCCCGCGTCGAGGTCAGCGCCGACATGGATTTCGATCGCGTCACGACGGCCTCGGAGGTCTACGATCCGAACGGCCAGGTCGTGCGCTCGACCGAGACGGTCAGCGAGACCAACCAGAACAGCGAGGCCAATGACACGCAGCCGGTCACCGTGCAGACGAATCTGCCGGAAGGCCAGGCGACCAATGCCGGCAGCGGCGCCAATTCCGGCAGCCAGAGCAAGCGCTCCCAGGAAACCACCAACTACGAAATCTCCAAGAACGTCACGACCCAGACCCGCCAGGCCGGCACCGTCAAGCGGCTCTCGGTCGCGGTCCTCGTCGACGGCGTCTACGCCTCCGACAAGGACGGCAAGACCACCTATCAGCCGCGCTCGGATGCCGAGATCAAGCAGATCTCGGATCTCGTCAAGACGGCGAGCGGCTTCGACGACAAGCGCGGCGACCAGATCAAGGTGGTCAATCTCCGCTTCGTCGCCGCCGAGACCGGGATCGTCGAGGACAAGCCGATCATCCTCGGCCTCACCAAGACCGACCTGTTCGCGCTGTTCGAAAAGCTGCTGTGGTTCCTCGCTGCGGTGCTCCTTGGCCTGCTCGTGGTCAGGCCGCTGGTGACGCGCGCGATCGAAGCCACCCGCGAGGCTGCCGCCGCAGGCGCTGGGGGCGGCATGATGGCTGGTGCCCATGGCGGGGCGCTGCCGCCGCCCGGCGCCATGGGCGCTCTGCCCGGGCCCGGCGGCTCGCTCATGACCACCGGCCATGAGGAGGACGAGGATTCGATGATCGATATCGGCATGGTCGAGGGAAGGGTGAAGGCCTCGAGCATGAAGAAGATCGGCGAGATCGTCGACAAGCACCCCGACGAGGCCGTCGCGATCATCCGCTCCTGGATGTACCAGGGTTCATGATCGCCATGCGTGTCGCTCCCTTCGCCCCCGTATCCGGAGACTAGACCATGCCGGCGCGTGAAGATTTTCGCACCCTGACGGGACCGGAGAAGGCGGCGATCCTGATGCTCGCCATCGGCGAAGAGCACGCCGCCAAGCTGTTCACCCTGATGGACGACGAGGAGATCAAGGAGATCTCCCAGAACATGTCGACCCTGGGCACGATCAGCTCGAGCATCGTCGAGCGGTTGTTCATCGATTTCGCCGAGCAGATTTCCTCGACCGGCTCGCTGGTCGGCAGTTTCGAGAGCACCGAGCGGCTGCTGACCAAAGTGCTGTCCAAGGAACGCGTCGGCCTGATCATGGAGGAAATCCGCGGTCCCGCGGGTCGCACCATGTGGGACAAGCTCGGCAATGTGAACGAGGTCGTGCTCGCCAATTATCTCAAGAACGAATACCCGCAGACCGTCGCCGTCGTCATGTCGAAGATCAAGTCGGAGCACGCCGCGCGGGTGCTGGCGCAGCTGCCGGAAGGCTTCGCGATGGAAGTGATCATGCGCATGCTGCGCATGGAGGCGGTCAACAAGGATATTCTTGACGACGTCGAGAAGACCCTGCGCAACGAATTCATGTCGAACCTTGCGCGCACCCAGCGCCGCGACGCCCACGAGATGATGGCCGAAATCTTCAACAATCTCGATCGCAACGCCGAACAGCGCTTCCTTACCGCGCTGGAAGAGCGCAATCGTAGTGCCGCCGAGCGCATCAAGAGCCTCATGTTCACCTTCGAGGATCTGTCCAAGCTCGATTCCATGGCGGTCCAGGTCGTGCTCCGCAACGTCGACAAGACCAAGCTGCCGACCGCGCTCAAAGGTGCCTCGGAGGGCATCCGCGACATGTTCTTCTCCAACATGTCGGAGCGCGCGGCGAAGATTCTGCGCGAGGAAATCCAGTCGATGGGTCCGGTCCGGCTGCGCGACGTCGACGAGGCCCAGGGCCATATCGTGCAACTCGCCAAGGAACTGGCGGCCAAGGGCGAAATCGTCATGGCCGACAGCAAGGGCGACGACGAGCTCGTGTACTGAGGAGCAACAGCAGCGTGTCACTGGTCCGCAAATTCGAATTCGGTCAATCCTTCGACAAGCCCGCGCAGGAAGCGGTGGTCGTCGAGGCCGCCGCGTTCGAGCCGGAACCGCCGCCGCCGCCGACCTATTCCCAGGCCGAGCTCGACGAGGCGGAGCACCGCGGCTTCATGAATGGCCAGCTCGAGGGCAACCGGCTCGCGCTCGAACGTCAGGAGCATCACGTCGCCCTCGCTCTCGGCGATATCGCGGGCACCTTGCCGTCGCTGGCGAGCCAGGTGGCGGCGGCGATTGCGGTGGTCGAGCGCGATGCCGCGGCGACACTCTTGCTGGCGGTCGAGCGGGTGTTTCCGCGGCTGATTGCCGAGACGGGCGCGAGCGAGACGGCCATGCTGCTCGAGCGGGCGTTTCACAAGGCGGTCGAAGAGCCGCGCATCACCGTGCGCTGCCCCGTTGCGGTGCGTGATGCCGTCGAGCGGCTGGTCCGGGAGGCGGCGACCGACGCCGGCTATGCGGGAAAATTAACCATTATCGGCGATGCTGTCCTGGCTGAGGGCGGATGCCGGGTGGAATGGGCGGAAGGTGGGCTGGAACGGGATCCCGCCGTCCTGCTGGCGGCGATCGAGGCGGCGCTGCGGCGCGGGCTCGAGACGGCAACGCCGCGCACGACACCTCGCGAAATCGAGGATTTGGGTACAGACGAGTAGGAGGTCGATCCGCGCGAACCGATCCGGTGCGTGCGGTGAATCGGGTTTCAGAGAGGGTCCGTTGACCCCGGGCAGCAGGGCCGCCGAGGCGGCCTGGAGCGCTTGGACAAGCGGATTGCGAAGGAGAATATCATGGCGGCCGATGAAGACACGCTGAACCTGTCGGAGCTCGAGAATGACAAGAGCGGAAGCATCGACATGCGCGCCCCGCAGAACGCCAAGGAACTCGAGGCGGTCTACGAAATCCCCGTCCAGGTCTCGGCGGTGCTCGGCAAGGCGACGATGCAGGTCAGCCAATTGCTGAAGCTCGGCCGCGGCGCCGTCGTCGAACTCGACCGCAAGGTCGGCGAGGCGATCGATATCTACGTCAACAACCGGCTCGTCGCCCGCGGCGAAGTGGTGGTGGTCGACGACAGGCTAGGCGTGACGATGACCGAAATCGTCAAGGCCGAGCGTTCGCCATAATCGTGGCGGCGGGGACGGAGCATCATCGCGATGGCGTTGAGCATGACAGATAGCGGGCCGGACGGCCGGATCGAGCCGCAATTCATCGATCTCGGCACGACCACCGGGCGCGGGGCTTCGCCGCTCGCCTGGATCGCGCCGTTGCCGGGCGGCGGTCGCGACATTGCGACCGTGGCCGGGCTCGGCGTCGGTCTGGCGCTGGTGCTGGTCGCGATCCTGCTGGGCGGCGCGCTGCCGCCCTATGCCGATCTGCCGGCCTTCATCATGGTAATCGGCGGCACGGCGGCGGTTACCCTGGTCAGCTTCACGCTGGAGGATGCGACCCGGCTGCCGGAAGTCATCCGCACGACCTTGCTGCACAAGATTCCGCGGCCATCGGATGCCGCGATGCGCCTGGTGGCGCTGGCCGATCTCGCCCGGCTACAGGGCTTGCTGTCGCTCGAAGGCCAGTTGGCGAATCTCGGCGATGATCGCTTCGTCATCAAGGCGATGGCGCTGGTGGTCGACAATACGGCACCCGAGGTGATCGGGCGGGAACTCAAGATCGAGCTGCAGGCCACCCAGGCCCGCCATCAGCGCGCGGCGGCGATGCTGCGCCGTGCCGGCGAGGTCGCCCCGGCGATGGGACTGGTCGGCACCTTGGTCGGACTCGTGCGCATGCTGTCGAGCCTCGACAACCCGTCGAGTATCGGCCCGGCGATGGCGGTGGCGATCCTCGCCACGCTCTACGGCGCGGTGCTCGCCAACATGGTGCTGCTGCCGCTCGCCCATAAGCTCGAGCGCAACAGCCACAGCGAGGCGCTGCTGCATCATCTGACGATCCTGGCGGCGGTATCGATCGCCGGTCAGGAAAATCCGCGACGGACGGAGGTGGTGCTGAACAGCGTCCTGCCGCCGGCCGACCGCATCGCCTATTTCGATTAGAGCCGCGAAGGAAATCACCATGCGACTGCTTATCGTCGGACCTCTCTCGGGCTATATCAGCGCCGCCGGCAAGATCGCTATGGCGCGGGGGGCCAAGGTTTCCCAGGTCGACGACGCCGAGCGCGGCCTCGCCGCGCTGCGTGCCGGCCAGGGCGCCGATCTCATCATGATGGACGTCAAGCTCGACATCGCCATGCTGATCCGGGCGCTGAAGGAAGAGCGCATCCATGTCCCCGTCGTCGCCTGCGGCATCGGTGCCGATACCGGCGCCGCCGTGCGCGCGATCAAGGCCGGCGCCAAGGAATACATTCCGCTGCCGCCCGACGCCAATCTGATCGCCAGCGTGTTCGAGGCGGTCACCGCCGAGAGCAACGCCGTGGTGCATCGCGACCCGGCGATGGCCCAGGTGCTGCGGCTCGCCGACCAGATCGCGCCCTCCGACGCCAGCATCCTGGTGACGGGGGAGTCCGGCACCGGCAAGGAAGTGATCGCCCGCTATATCCATCGCAAGAGCCGCCGCGCTAACGGCCCGTTCATCTCCGTCAACTGTGCGGCGATCCCCGAGAACCTGTTGGAATCCGAGCTGTTCGGCCATGAGAAAGGCGCCTTCACCGGCGCCGCGGCGCGGCGCATCGGCAAGTTCGAGGAGGCCAATGGCGGCACCTTGCTGCTCGACGAAGTCACCGAGATGCACCCGAGGCTGCAGGCCAAGCTGCTGCGCGCGATCCAGGAGCGTGAGATCGACCGCGTTGGCGGCAATCATCCCGTCAAGATCGATATTCGGCTGATCGCGACCTCCAACCGCGACATCGAGGAAGCCGTCCGCAAGGGCGAGTTCCGCGACGATCTGCATTTCCGCCTCAACGTCGTCGGGCTTCGGCTACCGGCGCTGCGCGAGCGGCCACGTGACATCGAGCTGCTCGCCGAGCATTTCGCCAAGAAGTATTCGGAGCAGAACGGCCAGGAATTCCTCGGCATGACCGACGCGGCGCGGCAGATGCTGCAGCGCCATCACTGGCGCGGCA
>CAIUCF010000142.1 GCA_903897565.1 uncultured Rhodospirillales bacterium
CCGGGGTGATCTCGAGCAGCACATTTGGCGACGGCAATGGCGGCTCGGTGACCGTCACTGCTGAAGATGCTATCTCCATCGAGGGCGAAGCCAGCCAAGACCAGGGCTTCGGATTCGGCGCAACCGGTATCCTCTCCGAGGCCGATACCGCCTCCTTCGCCGGCACCGGCGGCGCGGCCGGCCCGGTGACCGTTCATGCCGCAAGCATCCGACTTCTCGGCGACGGCAAGATATCGAGTGATACCGGGACGTCCGGCGCCGCCGGCGATATCGAGGTCACGGCCCCCGTGGTCACCATCGACGGCGGCAGTATTTCCAGCACGACCTTCGTCAGCGGCCAGGGCGGCAAGATCGACCTCACCGTGGACGGCAGCCTCAGCCTGCTCGGCGCCGGCGCGATCCTGACCCAAACGACGGGTAGCGGCGATGCCGGGGATATCGTGATCCGGAGCGGAATGACGGCTCTCACCAGCCACGCTGCGGTCTCGGCGGCGGCCTCTAGCACAGGCGCCGCTGGCAAGGTCGAGGTCGACGCCACCAGCCTCGCACTCAGCGGCGGCGCGTTGTTGTCGTCCTCGTCGAGCGGGTCGGGCGCGGCCGGCACGGTCGCGGTCACGGTCGCCGGCGACTTCTCCGCCGACGGCCTGAACGGCGGCCTGCTGTCCCAGGCCACCGGGAGCGGCGATGCCCATGACGTTACGCTCACCGCCGCCAATGTCACCTTCTCCGGCGGCGCCAAGGCCTCCAGTGACGCCGGCATCGCTGGCGACCCGACCGGCCTCGGCTTTGCCGGCGAGGTCAGTGTGACCGCCCAGGATCAGGTTCTGGTCACCGGTACCGACAGCGCCATCTCGGCCAATGCGCTGGGGCCGGATTCGAGCCATGCCGGCACCGTCGCCGTCGCGGGGAGCAGCGTGACGGTCGCCGACCGGGGCGCGATCTCGACCACCGCCGCCGGGCTCGGCGATGGCGGCGACGTCACGATCACCGCCAACCGGGTCGTGATCGATGGTGGCCGCATCGACGCGGCGAGCAGCGGCGCCGGCACATCGGGCACCATCACCATCGATCCGAGTTCGATCGTGCTGGAGAATGCCGGCGTGATTTCGGCGTCGGCCAGCGGCAGCGGGCCGAGCGGCGACATCCACCTCACCGCCGACGGCATCGCTGTCAGCGACGCCGCCATCACCACGGAATCCGTCACCGGCGGCGGCAAGATCTTCATCACCGGCAGCAATAGCGGGTTGCTGACCGTCACGAACAGCGCGATCACCTCCGCCGTCCATGGCCTCGGCGCCACCGACGACGCCGGCAACGTGACCACGCTGTCGGGCCTGCTGGTGCTCGACGGCGCCGTAATTTCCGCCAACGCGATCCGCGGCCATGGCGGCAATCTGCAGATCACCACGCAAGGGCTGATCGCGTCGCCCGACAGCCTGCTGACCGCGTCCTCGGCCGAGGGCATCAGCGGCACGGTGGCGGTGAGTTCGCTCAGCAGCGACGTCACCGCCGGCCTCGCCGAACTCTCCGGCAAGCTCGCGACCACCGGCAATCTCTCGCATCTCGCCTGCGGCGGTCCCGGCCATGGCGGCGCTGCGCATTCCTCCCTGCTCGTGCTCGGCCGCGGCGCCCTGCCCTTCGACGCCGACGAGCCGGCGACGGCGTTCTACGACACGCCACCCGACACGGTCATGACCACCGAGATCCCGCTCGCCGCGGCGAACGCGACAATCGGACAATCGACCTGCACAGCCGATGGCGACCTCGCCCGTGGCAAATCGTCGTTCTAGACCTTGCATGGATGAAGGGCTGCTCGCCTTTCTCGTGTAGCGGTGTCAGGATATACCTTGACGCTCTCGATGCGCTTTGGGGTCTTGGATGCGCATTGCCGCTCAATGCTGTGCTGGAATTGCGCT
Organism: uncultured Rhodospirillales bacterium; assembly: GCA_903897565.1. Classification (GTDB taxonomy): domain Bacteria; phylum Pseudomonadota; class Alphaproteobacteria; order ATCC43930; family CGMCC-115725; genus CAIXXC01. Next base: position 1,917 of record CAIUCF010000142.1, read on the forward strand.
GATCGGCCTACTGGTCGGTTCGGCGACGCAAGTGCGCGCGCAAATCGTCACCGACGGCTCGGTCGGCGCCGCCACCAGCTTGAGTGGGCCGTCCTACCTGATCGATCCGGTGCTCGGTATCACCGCGGGCAATAATCTCTTCCACAGCTTCTCCAGTTTCAATCTGGCGCAGGGCGAGAGCGCCACGTTCACCGGCCCTTCGTCGCTCGCGAATATCATCGCCCGGGTCACAGGGGGCACTGCGTCGACGATTGATGGGACGATCGCCACCCAGACCGGAGGAACGCCGAGCCTGTTCCTGGTGAACCCCTCCGGCATCCTGTTCGGCCAGAACGCCAGCCTCAATGTCGAGGGCTCGTTCCATGCCACCACGGCGGATTATCTGAGATTCGCCGACGGCACCAAGTTCTTCGCCGATCTCGGCGCCGGCAGCGGCGTCACCAGTGCGGCGCCGGCGGCATTCGGCTTCCTCACCGCGAACCCCGCGGGGCTGGCGGTCAGCGGCGCGCAGTTGACCCTCGGCGCCGGTGCGTCACTCAATCTGGTCGCGGGCGATGTTTCGGTCGACGGCGCCGGTCTTGCCGCCCCCGGCGGCACCGCCGCCTTGACCAGCGTCGCCGCCAGCGGTGAGGTCCCGGTCGATCCCGCCGACACGGCGGCCCTGACCGTGACCGCGTTCGGCAGCGCGAGCATCACCGGCGGCTCGGCGATCGATGTCGGCAACGATCCCGCGGCCGCCGCCGGCGGCAGCCTGTCGATCCACGCCGGCACGCTCTCGGTCGACGGCTCGTCGATCACCGCCGACAACCACGGCACCGGGCCGGGCGGCACGATCGCCCTGACCGGCGCGAACTCGCTGTCGATCACCAACGGCAGCGTCGTCAGCAGCACGGCCACCGACGCCGGTAGTGGGGCGACGATCCGGTTGAGCGGCGGCACCGTGCTGCTGGATCAGGCAAGCGAGGTCGCGACGGATTCGACCGCGACGGGCCAAGGCGGCGACATCGTCGTCACCGGCGATGCGCTCAGCGTCTTGGGCGGGGCCGCGATTGCGAGCTTCGCCGAGGGTAGCGGGATGGGCGGTGCCGTGACGGTCACCATTGCCGGCGCGATCGCGATCGATGGAAACCCTGCAGCCAATTTCCTCAGCGGCGTGCTGTCGGACAACTATGGCACGGGCGCCACTGCCGGCACCGTCACGGTATCGGCCGATACGATCCTGCTGACCGAATCCGGCCAGATTTCGAGCGCGAGCTTCGGGACCGGCGGCGGCGGCGACGTCACGGTGTCGGCGACGACCGCGATCGAGATCGATGGCGACCCGAATGCGCTGCAGGACACCGGCATTCTCGGCGCGACCTATGCCGCGGATGGCGGCAATTCGGGTCGGGTCTCCGTGAGCACCGGGCAACTTCTGATCACGGAGACCGGCAAGATCGCGAGCACGACGCAAGGCGCCGGCGCGGCGGGCGAGGTCGATGTCGTCGCCTCCGGCGCGATCGCGATCAACGGCGATCCGCTGGCCGGCTTCTCGACAGGCATTGCCTCGAGCAGCTCGGGTGGTGGCGGCGGCCTGATCTCGGTCCGGGCCGACAGTCTGGCGATCACCGCCACCGGCGCGATCCAAAGCAGTGCGCTTGGCGGCGCCAAGGGTGGCGACGTCATCGTCGCCATCGCCGGTGCGCTGGATATCGCCGGAGACGCGACGGCGGGGGGTGCAACCGGTATCCTCTCCGGCACGAGCGGCACGACGGGAGATGCGGGACGCATCAGCGTCACAGCCGGCGAAATCGCGATCACCGAGACCGGAGAGATTTCGAGTAAAACCCTGGGCGCCGGCAAGGGTGGCGCCGTCGAGGTCGCGGCGACCGGGACGATCCGGATCATTGGCGATCCGCAGTCGTCTGCACCCACGGGAATTTTTGCGAATACCTTCGCTGGGGCGACCGGCGACGCCGGAGGGGTCTCGGTGACGGGAGGCAACTTCGTCATCGCCTCGGGCGGACAGATCTCCAGCAGCACCTTCGGCCGGGGCCGTGGCGGCAGCGTCGTCGTCAGCGCCGCGAGGGGTGTCGAAATCGATGGTGATCCAAGTGCCGCCGTCCCGACCGGGATCTTCGCGAATTCCGACATCACCGCCTCCGGCGATGCCGGTCAGGTCAGCGTCAGCGCCATGTCGCTTCTGATCACGGGTATCGGCGAGATCGCGAGCAATACGTTCAGTGCCGGCAACGGCGGCAGTGTCGTGATCAATGTCGTTGGCGGCATCGAGATCACCGGGGACCCAAATGCGGGCGCGGTAACCGGTATCGTCGCCGATTCGGAGGTCCAGGCGACCGGAGACGCGGGCGCGATCAGCGTGACGGCCGACAGCATTCATATCAGCGGCACCGGCGAGATTTCGAGCAGCACCGCCGGATCCGGCAAGGGCGGCGCCGTCGACGTCGCCACCATTGGTGCGATCACGATCGTCGGCGACCCGACCCCTGGCGCGCTGACCGGTATATTTGCCCTCAGCGGTGTCGGCGCGAGCGGCGATGCCGGCGCCATCACAGTCTCGGCCGGCAGCATCGGCATCGGCGCGAACGGCCAGATATCAAGCAGCACGTCAGGCGCCGGGCGC
>CAIUCF010000143.1 GCA_903897565.1 uncultured Rhodospirillales bacterium
CCCCGCAGCGGCTGGCATAGGTACGCAAGCCGCGCCAAAAGAGCAATGTTTCTTGCGCGGATGCCGGCCGAGGTCAGGCCGTCCGATCGATCATATGAAAGAAGGAGCCGGATACCGAGCCGACGACATGGCCGACCTCGCCGAGGCCCGCGCCATCGGCGTCACACATCGACCACAACGGCGCGGCGTTACCCGCTTCGGTCACCCGAGCGTAATGAAATTCATGGCCGCGCAAGCTCTGGCCGCGCCATGGACCGCCGAGCCCGTCGACCGCGCGATAGCCGAGATGGCGCTTCGGCTCGGCGAGGCTCGTCGTCACCGGCAATAGCCCGAGCATCGCGTGCGCCGTGCCGCCCGCGTCGATCAGACGCTCGCCCAGCACCATGTAGCCGCCGCATTCGCCATAGATCGCGACCTCGCGCGCGGCGGCGCGCTTCATGCCGTCGCGGAACCTTGTCGCCCCTGCCAGGGTCGCGCCATGGAGTTCGGGATAGCCGCCGGGCAGGAAGATGAAATCGGCCTGTTCGGCCGGCGCCTCGTCCTGCAGCGGTGAGAACGTCAGGATCTCGGCGCCGTCGGCGCGCCAGCCGTCGAGGAGATGCGGATAGACGAAGGCGAAGGCGCGATCGCGGGCGATGGCGATTCGCCGCCCCGGCGCCGATGGCCGCAGGCTTCCTCCGGCACCGCTCGACCGGGGCGCCGCCAGATCCTGCAGTGCGTCGAGATCCACCGACCGGGCGACGACCGCGGCAGCGGCGTCGAGGAGCTGGTCGAGCGCCGGATGCTCCTCTGCCAGCACGAGGCCGAGATGGCGCTCGGGCAGAGCCAGGGCGGCATCGCGCGGGATCGCGCCGAGTACAGCGAGGTCCGGAAGCGCCTCGTGCAGCGCTTGGCGCAACATGCCGGCATGCCGGTCGCTGCCGACCTTGTTGAGGATGACCCCGGCGAGGCTCACATCGGCGCGGTGGGCGGCAAAGCCGCGCACCAGGGCCGCTACCGAGGCCGATTGCTTAGCAGCGTCCACGACGAGGATCACCGGCCAGCCGGTATGGGCGGCGAGATCGGCGGTGCTGCCGAGATTGCCGCCCTGCCCGGCACCGTCGAACAAGCCCATGACGCCCTCGCAGATCACGAGCTCGCCGGAGATCGCCGCCGTGGTCCGGTCGAGCATATCCTTCCGCATCGCCCAGATATCGAGATTGACCGAACTGCGCCCGGCTGCCGCCGCGTGGAAGCCCGGGTCGATATAATCCGGCCCGGCCTTGGCGCAGCCCACCGCGACGCCGCGATTCTTCAGCGCGCGCAGCAGCGCCAGGGTCACGATGGTCTTGCCGCTGCCCGAGGCCGGCGCGGCGATGATGATCCCGCGCGCGGCCGCCATGCTAGTGAATGAACAGCTGTGCCAGCGGCCCCATGATCGCCAGAGCCAGCAGAATCACCAGCGCCGCCACCATCTGCGTCACGTTGATGACGACGCTCTGGTGATGCAGGCGGCGAAACGCGCCCTCTGCCGCGGTTTCCGGCTCGTCGCGAATTCGATTGATCCGCGGCAGCAGGAACAGCCGGGCATAGACGAAGCCGAGCGCGATCAGAACCAGAGCACCGGCAGCGATCGGATTGGGCTTGTAGGCGGCTGCGGCGGCCAGCAGCGAGACCACGATCAAGACGAGGTAATAGACGGGGAAGACCTCGCGCAGAAAGGCACCGGCCACTTCCGGCGGCAGCTTGCGATGGGTGAGCGGCGCCATCACGCCGGCAAAGAACACCATGCTGCCGAACAACACGGCGACGAGAACGATGGCGACGAGGGAAAGCAGGTATTCGGGCATGACGGCGCTTAAGCCTTCTGTTCGGGGATGCTCGACAACCAGTCGAGTCGGTCGCGCAGGGCCACGGTTTCGCCCACCACCACCAGGGCCGGTGGCGGAATCTCGATCGTGGCGCAGAGTTCTACCACCTCGGCAAGCCGGCTCACCACCACCTGTTGCTCCGGCGTCGTCGCCTTCGAGACGATGGCGATCGGTTCGTCGGGCCGCCTGCCGCCGGCGAGCAGCCGCTCGACGATTTCGCCGAGGTGACCGAGCGCCATGTAGAAGACGATGACCGGCGATCCTCGCGCCAAAGCGTTCCAGTCGAGCGCGCCGGGGAGTTCGCCGGCCATGTCGTGACCGGTGACGAAGGTGACGGCCTGGTTGGTGTCGCGATGGGTCACCGGGATGCCGGCATAGGCCAGGCCGCCGACGCCGGCGGTGACCCCCGGCACGACG
>CAIUCF010000144.1 GCA_903897565.1 uncultured Rhodospirillales bacterium
CTGCTGGAACAGCGAGGTGGGCGCCAAGACGCTCGGCATGGCGAGCTTTTACCTGCGCGCCGTCTGCCAGAACCGCAACCTATGGGGCGTCGAGGATTTCGAGGAGATAACGATCCGGCACAGCAAATACGCCGCCTCGCGCTTCGCCCATGAAGCGGCGCCCGCGCTGCTGAACTTCGCCAATTCCTCGCCGCAGCCCTTCATCAACGGCATCAAGGCAGCACGCGAGCGGATCGTTGCCCGCACCGACGAGGATCGCAGCGATTTCCTGCGCAAGCGCGGCTTCTCGAAGGCCGAGACCGGCAAGATCATCGAGACAGTGCTGGCCGAGGAAGGCCGCCCGCCGGAATCCATTTTCGATTTCGTTCAGGGCATCACCGCAGTCGCCCGCGACAAGCCGCACCAAGACGCCCGCCTCGACATGGAGGCCAAAGCAAAGAAGCTGCTCGATCGGGCCGCCTGATTAGCGTGACGCCGGGGACGCGGATTTGCGCTTCTCCGGCATTGCGTTTCCACGCCTATCCGTTTTCCAGATCACTGAGGCGCTGCCCCTTCAGAGGAAGAGGGCGGCGCTTCGCTTCGTGACGGGTTGAGGTCCGAGAGAGAGGCTTTCGGGCAGCCCGTCATGGAGTAAGAACCATGGCAACTGCCGTTCAGAAGGTCACCCTGTCGTCGTCGCGCGACATCCCATTCAACAAGCTCGTGCTCAGCCAGTCGAACGTCAGGCGAGTGAAGGCCGGCGTCTCCGTGGAGGAACTCGCCGAATCCATTGCGCGGCGAGGCCTGATCCAATCGCTTCATGTCCGCCCCGTCCACGACGCGGAGGGTCTGGAAACCGGCATGTTCGAAGTACCCGCTGGCGGGCGCCGCTATCGTGCGCTCGAACTCCTCGCCAAACAAAAGCGCCTGGCCAAGACTGCCCCGGTGCCCTGCGTTGTCGGCGACGCGGCGAGCGGCATCCTGGTCGATGAAATCTCCCTGGTTGAAAACATCGAACGGGCGCCGCTGCACCCGCTCGACCAGTTCCGTGCGTTTCACGCGATGCGCGAGAAGGGCATGACCGAGGAGGCCATCGCCGCCGCCTTTTTCGTGGGCGCGAACGTCGTCAAGCAACGCCTGCGCCTCGCCGCCGTTTCGCCCGTCCTGCTCGATGTCTATGCCGAGGACGGCATGACGCTCGAACACGTCATGGCCTTCACCGTCACCGAGGACCACGCCCGCCAGGAACAGGTCTGGGCGGCGATCCGCGATAGCTGGCAGAAAGAGCCCTGGCAGATCCGGAGGATGCTGACCGAAACGACGGTCCGCGCCTCCGACAAACGCGCGATCTTCGTCGGTGTCGACGCCTATGAAGCCGCCGGCGGCATCGTGTTGCGCGATCTTTTCCAGTCCGATGATGGCGGGTGGCTCCAGGACGTCGGCCTGCTTGATCGATTGGTCGCCGAGAAGCTCCGGGCAGAAGCCGACAAGATCGCCGCCGAGGGCTGGAAATGGGTCGAGGCGAGCCTCAGCATTCCTTACGGGGCTACCCATGGGATGCGCGAGCTTTCCGGCACGCCGATCGAGATAACCGACGAAGAGCAGGCGACCCGCGTGGCCTTGCAGGCGGAACTGGATCGCCTGACCGAGCAGTACGATAACGCCGACGAACTGCCTGACGAAATCGACCAGCGGCTGGGCGAGATCGAAGCCGCGATCGAGGCGCTCGACAACCGGCCCATGCGTTACGAGCCAGCCGAAATCGCTATTGCCGGGGCCATCGTCACCATCGACTCCGATGGGTCGCTGATCGCTCACCGCGGCTATGTCCGCCCCGCGGACGAGGCGCCGATCGAACCGACGCACGAAAACGGCTACCCGACACCTGATGGCTCAGAGGTGTCAACACTGGCGCATGGTGTAAAGCCGACCGTCGTCACCATGGGCGGACAGCCCCTCCAAGGCGAGGATGAAGAGGACGACGGCATCAAGCCGTTGCCCGAGCGCCTGGTGACCGAACTGACGGCCCACCGCACGCTGGCTTTGCGCGACGCGGTCGCACAGAACCCTCGGATCGCAATGACGGCGCTCCTGCACAAACTCGTCTCCGATACCTTCCACCATCGCTCGGCAAATGGCGCGCTCGAGGCTCAGGTTCGGCATGTCTACTTCCCCGCCCAAGCACAAGACCTCGGCGAGAGCGCATCGGCCCAGGCCGTTGATGATCGCCACGCGCAGTGGAATGGCCGCATCCCGGCTGACGACACCGCGCTCTGGGACTGGCTGACCGAATTGGACGAGGAAGGTCGCATGGCGCTTCTTGCGCATTGCGTCAGCTACGGGGTGAACGCGCTCTATGAGCGGCCCAACCCCTATAGCGGCTCCGGTATCAGCGAGCAGGCCCTGCAACTGCGCTTCGC
>CAIUCF010000145.1 GCA_903897565.1 uncultured Rhodospirillales bacterium
GAGCGGGACGAGCGTGATCTCCGGCGCCAGCCCCGGCACGCCGGGTGTCGGCTGGAAGGTAGTCGGCACGGGTGACTACAACGGCGACGGCAAGGCCGACATCCTGTTCCAGAACGTCAGCACCACCCAGCTCTACGAATGGCAGATGAACGGCTTCGCCGTCACCAGTGGCGCCAGTGTGGCGGTGCCCGGCGCTGGTTGGGGCGTGACGCCGAATCATTGACCATCGCGTTCGAGCACGCTGTGCGGCGGTTCGGCGCCATGGGATTTGGATCATTCGGTTCCAGAGCGGATTCACGCGCCTGACGGTTCCGTCAGCTTGCCACCCGCTCTAACGTACTGATTTCGTTCGTGTCGCGGCGCGAATCCGGGTCAATAGCTGATGGAGATCATCGGGACCGGCGATCTCGGTTACGCTGGTTTCAAGGACGACGCGGCGGTCGGCTTGTTCCGCGAAGAAACGTTCGCGGACGATTTCCGCACCGGCAATGGCCGTTTGAGGCATGCACGCGATGTAGACGTGCTCGGCGACCTTGCCGACGATGTCGGTGCCGCGCAGGCGTTCGCGCAGTCGCGTGATCATGTTGCCTTCCGCATCTTCCGGGACCGGCGTGGAATCGGCGCCGACAACCTCGACCATCATCAACGAGAAGGTGCCCTTGAAGCGCTGGATGCGTTTGGCTTCGTATTCAAGTAGTTCGAACATGATTGCCGGTCGATAGACTGCCGCACCGGCGACATAAAGGACTTCGGAATCGCCTTCGAACAGCGAGCCGCGGCGGATCGCGGCGGTCCCGAGCGAGGTTAGCGCGTAGCCGAAGATTTCCACCGTCGCCAGGTCGTCGGCATCCGCCTCGGTGTCACAGGACAGGCACACCGATCGTACCGGCGCATCCTGGAAGGAGGTGCCGCAGTCGATGCAGAGATAGGTCTTGCCGAGCCTATCGTAGTCCGTGCCGAGGTATTTCAGCTGGATCGTGCATTTCGGGCAGATCCGCCGCCCCGTGCCGTCACCGGGATCGAACTCGGTGATGCGTCCCACGAAGCCGCAGCGGAAATGATGCAGCAACGGCTCTTCGGTGTAGTGGGTCGAGCCACAGGCCGGGCAGACCTCACGCAGATTGAGATGATGGCTGTCGCAGCGGGTGCAGATCGTTACCCGATCGAAGAACCGCTCATCGAGGTAGTCACCGCGGGCGAGGAACGTTAGGTCGGCTTCGATGCCATCGTCGAGCCCGCTGAAGGCATGGCCATGTTTGGCCATCGGGCTTCGGCGCGGCGTCACCGCGCCACCGAGGCCGGCGATGGTTTTCAATAGCGCCGTCCGTCGTTGATCGTCGGTCAGCCCCGCCGCCGGACCCGTCTCGTCGGGTTGTGCATTGGGATCGTCGAATTCGCCAGTCATGCTAGATCAGTGCTCCGCGCTAACTATTGGGCTGCCGGGGCCGGGGCCAGCAATCGGGCGGCCCAGCCGAAGATGCCGTGCTCCGGCAGGCGCCAGATCGAGATTGCAATCTGCGCGGAGGCGCGCAACGCCTTCTGCTGAGCGTCGTCGAGTCCGGCGAAATCGATGCGCATCGGCTCGAATTGCGACCATTTCTCCTGTTGCCAGAAGTAGCGGGTGAGGGAAGCTGGAAGGCCGGAATATTCTGGATAGAAACCGGTGACCTGGCCCGATACCGGCTTGGCGAGACCCGTGACCTTGATGGGAATCTGCTCGCCGATCTTGAGGCGCACCGCGTCCTCGGGATCGAGAAATGCGATCATGTAGGCGTCGCTGGGGTTGAAGATCTGATAGAGCTGCGTGTCCGGGTTGACCACCTCCCCCTGGAAGGCATTGCACTGCGTCAGATAACCGGCTTTGGGTGATTTCAGGGGGTAGCTGCCCATCAATTCGGGTGAGGCGTTCAGCGAGGCGATGCGGGCGGTGATGAGCGAGGCTTCGCGCGTCGCGCGCGCGCTGTCCTGCCGCTTGGTCTCGACGGCAAACGACGCGGCTGCGGTATCTGCATCAGCCTTGACCACGTCGGCCTTGGCCTTATTCCAGACCAGCGACGAGACGTAGTTCTTTTTCAGCAGATCGCTCTCGGCGTCGTAGACCGTCTTCAACTGATTGCTGACCGCCTGCTGCGCATCGCGATATTGCTCGGCGGCCTGGGCTTCCTTGGCAGATATCTCGGCTTCGGCCTCGGTCTGCGCCAGTTCGATCTGCAACTGTTGCAACTGCTGGGCACCGGCCTGCATCGTGATCTCGTTCTGCATATCGGCGATGACCTGACCTTCGCTGACATAGTCGAGACATTTCGCCCTCAGCTTGGCGACGCGGACCTGGCTGATCGGATTGACCGGCGTCAACTGGCCGACGACGATGCCGTCGGCATTGATCCAGCAGCGATCTGCGAAGGCGACGCCGAAACCGACGACGACGACGGCGAGCAGGATCAGGTAGCGGCGGAGCGTGCGGCGGCGGTAGGAACGGCGGAGTTCGCCGCCCACGTCAGCCACCTTTGTGGTGACGCTCGCTTCTTTGGTCTTTTGAAAACGCATTCATCCGTCCCAACTGGCTGATCCCGGAACCCCGTCCCGCTCAGGCCGGCACAGCCCGTTCCTTAAGCGCTGTGAGGTAGCTCCATCCGACGAGGTCGATCACTTACGCCCGGCGGCCGTGAGGCCGGTGTCCCGCGGTATTGATACCGATCTGTGCAGGCGAACTACCCATCACTATCGTGACTGTCAAATGACAGATTTAATACAGTCGATGAAAGGTCGTTGTGAAGGCGATCCCAA
>CAIUCF010000146.1 GCA_903897565.1 uncultured Rhodospirillales bacterium
GAAATGCGGATCGAGCGGCGCTTCGTCGCGGCGATCATCGTCACTGGCGTAGCGCCCGGCGGCGTTGGCCTGCCAGATCTCGATCATCGCGTCCGGAACCACCTCGCCGTTGCCGTCGAGGACGCGGCCGGCGATCTCGATCACCTCGCCCAGCGGCGTGCCCGTCGGCGCCGACCGGGTGAGCAAGTCATGTTCGACCGGAAACAATTCCGGCCGCGCCCCCATCTCCGACCTGCCGACCAGATCCGCGCCACCCTTCCAAGGCAGGCCGTAGTGAAAGAACGGCCCGACGGTCTGCGACGGCGTCTGACCGAACAGGGCAGGATCCTGATTGTCGGCGCGCGGCGCCGCGTTGCGGGCTTCGAGCTCAGCCGTCATGCGCGCCCTCCTCGAACGGCGTCTGCTCGCGCCCCTTGAGGACGATGTCGAACAGATAGCCGAGCGCCCAGTTGGCCTCGGTCGTCTGGATATCGAAGCGGCTGACCAGACGCTGCCGATAGGGCATCGGCACGGCGTTGGCGATCGGATCGATCTCGATCAGAGGATCGTCGGGGAAATACATCTGCGTCACCAACCGTGTCGCGAAGGCGGGTCCGATCAGCGACAGGTGGATATGCGCCGGCCGCCAGGCATTGCGATGATTGCCCCAGGGATAGGCGCCCGGTCGGATCGTCGTGTAGCGATAGCGTCCCTCGCCATCGGTGACGACACGGCCCGCTCCGGTGAAATTCGGATCGAGCGGCGCCGGCCAGTTATCCTCCGCATGGATGTAGCGCCCGGCGGCATTGGCCTGCCAGATCTCGACGACCGTGTTCGGCACCGGCCGCCCCTGTTCATCGAGTACGCGGCCCGAGACGACAATGCGTTGGCCGTGCGGCGCGCCCTTGTGCTGCGTGGTGAGATCCGTAGCCGCTGGCCCCATCAGCCTATCCCATGCCGCGGTCGGCGCGGTGGTCTCGGTGAGCGTCTGCGGAATCCGGACGAGCGGCGCAGCCGGCGCGCGCAATCCCGTCGAGCGGTATTCGGGGAATAATGACGGGGGCGCCCCCGCGTCCTCGTGGGAATAAGAGGTGATATCAGTCACAGGATCAGCATCTTCATGGCGCTCGCCCCTCGCCCCCATTTCGGTCATCGATCGCCTTTATCATGACCCGAACCAGCGCGATTTGCCATGCGCGGCGTCGTCGCCCGCGATTTAATGCATCGGCACCGGGCCGCCATGGCCGCGGCGCAGCAGGGGTAGGAGCAGCAGCGGCAGGCAAGCCGCGACTGCAATGATCCGGAAGGTATCGTTCCAGCCCATCACTGTTGCCTGCGCGAGGACCTCGGCCGCGATCTGCTTCAAGCTCAGGGCGTCGAGCATCCCGGAGTCGATGCGATGCGCATGATCGAGGCCGCGCAGCTGGGCTCGCATCGCCGCCAACCCCGGCCGGAGCGCTTCGACGTGATCGCGCAGCCGGGCGAAATCTCGGTTGGTGCGGTCGTTGTCGGCGACGCTGACCAACGCGATGCCGACGGCGCCGCCGGTGTTGCGAAATACATTGAACACCGCGCTGCCCTGGCCGAGCTGCTCGATCGGCAGCGTGCCGAGGCAGAGCTCGGTGATCGGCACCGCCGCCAGCATCAGGCCGATGCCGCGCACCGCTTGTGGCAGGATCAGCTGGTCGAAACCGACCTGCGTCGTCATCGCGCCGTTCAGCCAATAGCCATAGGCGGTCAGCGCCAGCCCGATCCCGAGCAGGAGGCGCGGATCGACCACCTTGCCGAGGCCGGCCGCCAGCGGCGCGCCGATGAACATGGCTGCGCCGGTCACGGCGATGGTCTCGCCGATCTGCAGGCTGTCGAAGCCGCGGATCGAAGCCAGCAGCAACGGCACTGCGTAGCTCTGGCCATAGAACATCGCCCCGATCACGAAATTGAAGCCGCAGCCCACAGCCAGGTTGCGGTCGCGCAGCACGCGGAGATCCAGGACCGGATGCACGATCGACAGCTCACGCCAGATCAGCAGCAGCAGCGACGACACCGCGATCCAGGTGCAGAGGGTGATGTAGCCGGCATCGAACCAATCCTCATGCGGCCCACGCTCCAGCACGATCTGCAACGCGCCGAGACCGAGGCCGACGAGGACGATCCCGGGGAGATCGATTCGGCGCAGGAGGGCAAGGTTCGGACGATCGATGCGGACGCAGAAGCCGACGGCAATGCAGGCGACGATCCCGGGCACCACATTGATCAGGAACAGCCACTGCCACGACCAGTTGTCGGTCAGCCAGCCGCCGAGGCTGGGGCCCAGCGCCGGGGCGATGGTCGCGGTCAGCCCGGTCACCATCAGCGCCAGCGATTGTTGGCGCTGCGGAAACAGGGTGTAGACCACCGAGAACGCGATCGGAATCATCGCTCCGCCGATGAAGCCCTGGAAGATGCGGAAGCCCACCATCGATGATGGATCCCAGGCCAGGGCGCAGCCAATGCTCATCAGGGTGAAGCCGCCGCAGGACGTCACGAACAGCCAGCGCGTCGACAGCACCGCCGCCAGCCAGGCCGAGAGCGGCACCATCACTACCTCGGCGACCAGATAGGCGGTCTGGACCCAGGAGACCTCGTCGGCGCCGGCGCCGATCGCGGCCTGGATCACCGGCAGCGAGCTCGACACCACCTGGATGTCGAGGACGGCCATGAACATGCCGAGGATCATGGCGATGAAGCCAAGCAGGCGGGTGAGGTTGCCGCTATCCGACTCCGGGGTCTCGGTCCCTGCGCTCATGGCGATGGGGGTGACGCGGTATCGATTGTCACCGTCGCCGACATGCCCGGCCGCAGCCGCGGCAGCAGCGGGTCGTTCGGTTCGATCCGGACCCTGACGGGGAAGCGCTGGATGATCTTGGTGAAATTGCCGGTCGCGTTCTCGGGCGGCAGCAGACTGAACTCGGCCCCGCTCGCCGGCGCCAGGCTGTCGACGCGACCGACAACCTGCGTGCCGGGGAACGTGTCGACCGCGATGCGCACATTCTGGCCGGGCGCGATCCGGCGCAGCTGCGTCTCCTTGAAGTTGGCGGTGACGTAGAGCCCCTGTGTCGGCACCAGCGTGAACAGCTGCTGCCCCGGCTGCACCAGGGCGCCGACCCGCACCCCGCGATCGCCGAGTGAGCCGTCGACGGGCGCCCGGATCACCGTGCGCTCGAGCTGCGTCTGGGCGTCATCGAGCAGGGTGCGATGGCGGCGCAGGGTCGCCTCCAGCCCATCGCGATCGGCGATCAGGACCCGGCGCTGCTGCTGCGCCACCACGAGCGCCGCGGTCTGCGCGTGCTGTAGCGCGCTGTGCCGGGTATCCTCGCTGACCGCCTGCTCGGCACGCTCTGCCGAACTGACGCCGCTGCGCCCGAGCTGTTCGTAGCGCGCCCGCTCGTGGCCGGCGAAGCGGGCATCGGCCGCCGCCGCCGCGAGCTGGGCCGCCGCCCCCTCGATGACGGCGTCCTGCAGCATGATCCGCGCGGCAAGACTGGCGAGCGCGGCCTCGTCGCCGGCGATATCGGCGGCGGCAGCCTCGACGCGGCGGCGGGCGTCGCGATCGTCGATCCGGGCCAGGATCGCGCCGCGGCTGACCTGCCGGTTATCGCCGATTGCGACCAGGGTCACCAAGCCGGTGACTTCGCTCGAGATCGGCACGATGTCGGCTTCGAGATAGGCGTCATCGGTCGCAACGAGGAAGCGGCCGTGCTGCCACCAAGTCCAGCCCAGGCTGCCGGCTAGAACCAGGATCATGACACCACCCAGCAACAGCCCGCCGGCCAGCAGCGGCCGCGATATCCGCACGGCGTCATCACCCCTACCGCCGCCTATCTCTGCCAGCGCCATCACGCCTCCGAACCTGCTATATTGTTCCTGGGATTTGATATAATAATGACTGACTAGTTAGTCAATGAACGAGAGCAGGGATTCGATGATGACGGCTGCCGTGCGGGGTTCGCGACGCGATCGCAAGGAGGCGCGCCATGCCGAGATCATCGAGGCGGCATTTCATGAATTCGCCGCTCATGGCTTCGCGGCGACCCGGCTCGACGACGTCGCCGCCCGCGTCGGCGTGACCAAAGGTTCGCTCTACCTGTATTATGCCAGTAAGGAGGAGCTGTTCGACGCCATGGTGCGGCAGCAGATCACGCAGACGCTGATCGACGATACCCCGCCGGGCGATGCCACCGCCGCGACCGCGGCGGTCCAACTGGCCGCGGTACTGCGCGATTACTACGACCGCTACGCCCGCGATTCACGCACCCGCGAGCTGCTGCGCCTGATCATCGCCGAGGGTGGCAAGTTTCCCGACCTGATCGAGTTCTACCATCACGAGGTGTTCGCCCGGGTCTTTGCCGGCTTGCGGCGTGTGCTCGAGATCGGCGTCGCCCGGGGGGAGTTTCGCGCCGTCGCCGCGGACTCCTTCGTCCTGGTGAGCTTCGCCCCGGTGCTCGAGGCGGCGATCTGGCGCCTGGTCTACACCGATCGCTACCCGCTCGACCTCGACGCCCATTTCGCCCTGCATTGCGACCTGATCCTGAACGGGTTGCGTACCAGGTAATGTCCGGCCGGCGCGATCGTCACGAGATGCTGACACCCAACAGGCGGCCGGCGCCGTAGGTCGCGGCAGCGGCGACGCAGCCGATCACGACCTGGCGGCCGGCGGAGAACGCGGCGCTGCGGCCGTTGAACAGCGATGTTGTGACGCCGATCGCCGCGAGGGCGAAGGCGCTGAGCGCGACGCAGCTCGCCATTGCCACAGGGCCGCTCGACCACAGGAACGGCGCCACCGGAAAGCAGGCGCCGGCCGAAAACAGCCCGAAGGATACCCCGGCAGCGCTCCAGGGATTACCCCCGAGTTCGGCTGGATCGATACCCAGCTCCTCGCGGGCGAGCGTATCGAGCGCCTTATCCTTGTCCTTCATGATTTCGGTGGCGAAGGTCTCGGCCTGCGCCCGTGCCAGCCCCTTGGCCTGATAGATCAAGGCCAGTTCGCGGCGCTCCGACTCCGGCGTCTGCTCGATCTCCTCGGCTTCGCGATCCATCTGGGTGCGCGCGAGTTCACGGGCATTGGTGACCGACAGCCATTCGCCGAGCGCCATCGAGCAGGCGCCGGCGACCAGCCCGGCAAAGCCGGTCAGCAGGATCTCGCGATTGGCGACCCCGGCACCGGCCACGCCCATGATCAGGCAGAAATTCGACACCAGCCCGTCATTGGCGCCGAGCACCGCGGCCCGCAACTCGTTGCCCGATGCCCCGCGATGCCATTGCTCCGCCTTGGCGATATCGGCGCCCGTCGTCGGACCCTTGGCCACGAGCGTGCGGACGACCGCGGCATGGCCGCGCTCGTCTCCCGACAGGGCCGTGGCGTCGGCTTGACCCGCGTATTTGTTCTGATCGGCGACCTCGGCCGAGGCGATGCTCGGCAGCACGAAGCCGACGCCGAGATGCCTCGCCAGGAAAGCCAGGGTTCGTGTCCGCAGGCTTGGGCCGTGCCCGGTATCGACCACCCCTGCGGCCAGCAGCTTACTGCGCCAGATTTCTGCGTGATCGGCCTCGGAACTCGCCAGTTGCCGGAATAGATCCGCGCGGACCGGATCGGCTTCGAGATCGGCGAGAGACCGATAGAGCGCGGCGCTGTCGAGTTCGTCCCGCAGATTGCGCTGAAGACGGGCAATATTCTCAGAATCGGCCACCGACCACTCCTTTGTTAAAACACCACCATCCAGACGCCAAACGAGCGAACTCCCGGAAGTCGATCACGGATCACCGGCGAGTCGAACCGGCTCTCTACGCAATAGTCGGGAAGTCTCGCGACAGTCGTGAGGTAACACTATCCGGGCACCTGCCTTGTATTACCTGGATACTGCCTGCACGAAATACACCCCAGCCCTCGCGATATCGGGCACATCGGCCGAAAATTGAGGTGTAAGGTCAATCTGTGACAGGAAGCGAGTTCTCGGGCTTTTCGCAAAAGGAGCGCCCTCATGTCCATCAGTCCAGTTTCAGGTTCACCGGCAGTCCTCCCAGCCTCGCCGGCCGCGACCGGTGCGGCGAGCACCGCCGCCACGACCAATCCGTATTTGATCACGGGCACGACGACCCAGACCAACGCGGACGGCACGATCACGCTGGTCACGACCTATGCAAACGGCTCGACCGCGTCGACCACCGAGCCGAACCCCTATCCGGTGACGTCGCAAGGCCCGTTGAATTCGGCGAACACCGCACAGCAGGCCACGCTCCTCAAGGCGCAGGAGCAATCGCAATCCCAGGCCTCGGCCCAAGCCGCAGCCAGTGCTGCAACCGCCCTGAACCCGGCCGTCGCCCAGACGATCACGCCGCCCTCGTCCGCGGCGACATTAGGATCACTGTACACAACTCAGGTGTAGCAATCCTCCGCCCCTCGTCACTTTGGACAGCCGGGGCGGAGAATCGTGCCCGACTTACGGCTACTGCGCCGCGACCGCCTCTGGCAGTTTCAGTCGCGCCACTGTCTGCGCCTCGTTCTCGCCATAGCGGTTGAACGCCTCCCAGACCGACATCGAGGTATCCGGCTCGAGACCGCGTCCCAGCCGAAGGTTCTGCAGGCAGAACCAGCCCAGCACGCCGAAGGTTTCGACCTGTGCCCGCGTTCCCGGCGGTGAATCCTCGACCGGCGCGTCGGGCGCCAGTTTGAGCGTGGTTTCATAGGCGTCGATCCGGGCGTCGGAACCGGCGAGCAGCTTCTTGGCGACTTCCGGATCGGTGCAGAACGGACGGGCAACGCCGATGACGTCGGTGGCGCCGCTCGCCAGCGCATTGTTCATCCCGGCGCGGGTGCGGAAGCCGCCGCTCACCATCACCGGAATACTCACCTGCGGCTTGATCAGCGCGGCGTATTCGAGGAAATACGCCTCGCGCCGCCGCGTGCTCTCGCGCGCGGGCTGGGCGGCCTCGCCCTCCTTGCCGGCACCGAGCATGACCGGCTGCTCATAGGTGCCGCCGGAGAGTTCGAGCAGGTCGATGCCCGCCTGCTCCAACCAGCGCGCGACCTGCCCGGCCTCGTCGTTGCTGAAGCCGTTCTTCTGGAAATCCGCGGAATTGAGCTTGATCGCGATCGGGAAATCCTTGCCGACCGCGGCGCGGATCGAGCGCACCACTTCGAGCGCGAGGCGCGCGCGGTTTTCGAGGCTGCCACCCCAGGCATCGGTGCGGCGATTGGCATTCGGGGACAGGAATTGCGAGATCAGATAGCCGTGGGCGCCGTGGACCTGAACCCCGGTGAAGCCGGTCTCGCGCGCGACGACGGCGGCATGGGTGAAACGGCGGATGATGTCGAGGATCTCGGCCTCGGTGGCTTCGCGCGGTGCGCCCCAGCCGTCGAGAATCATGTCGAGCGGCACCGCCGAAGGCGCCAGCGGGTGCGGATTGACCGATTTCGGCGCCTGGCGCCCGGCATGCGTGATCTGCATCCACAAATGATTGCCGGCGGTCGTGCCGGCCTTGGCATAGGCGCGCAACTCCTCGATGCCGCCATTGCCGTCGATCGCGACGTTGCCCGGGCGCTCTGGATGCATGCGATCGCAGGGCACGTTGCCGGTGATCAGCAGCCCGGCGCCGCCGAGGCTCCAGCGGCGATAAAGCGTTTGGAGTTCCGGCGTCGCCCGGTTCATCGGGTCCGCGAGCCCTTCGGTCATGGCGGGCTTGCACAGGCGATTGGACAGGCGCGCGCCGCAGGGCAGATCGAGCGGGCTGTTGATGGTCGGGGTCATAAACGAGAAGTCCTTCTTGGGGCTTGAAGCAACGGGACAATTGACGAGCGCCATCCTTCCTATTCGCGCTATCCTGGTCAAGTCGCGTGACGTCGGAGCTGCCGTAGGTCAATTTTGCGCGCGCGCCGAGAGCTGCTTCAGGACCGCGAGAAACTCATTGAAGCGCGCCTCGCCGATTTCGCACGCCCATTCGCGGTGCAGTCGGCGCAGGCAGTCGAAAATGGTCTCGGCAAGCCGCCGGCCGCGCGCGGTCATGTAGATGAGGCGGCGATCGCTGCCCTCAGGCGCACGCCGCTCGATATAGCCCAGCGCCTCGAGCTGAACGAGCAGGTAGTTGATCGCCTGCCGCGACATCCGTTTCTGACGCGCCAGTTCCGAAGGCCTCACCCCGTCCGGTAACGGATAGGAGAACACGGCAAAATGCGCTTCCTGGAAATCGGTGAACCCCGCGGCGTGAATCGCGCGGAACATCTGATCACGGACATGTTGCCAGGTGACGCGCAGCAACGCGCCGAAAAACGGCGGTCCCAAATCCGGATCGACGGCGAGAGCATTCGGCAGCAACCCGGGTATTGACATAATTGTAAAGTCACTTTACGAAAATTGACGTAAAGCCACTTTACGAAAAGGTCCCCGACAATGGAAGCACAGGAAGAGAATATCGTGCGGATCGGCGCCCTGGCGCTGAACTTCCTGGTCGATGATGCCGGCGCCACCGTATTCGAATGCACCATTCCGCCCAGCGCCCGCGTGCCGGCGCCGCATGCTCACCGCGATGTCGACGAAACGCTCTACGGTCTGGATGGCGTATTGACGGTCACGATCGACGGCGTCCAGCGCCTCCTCCATCCGGGCGAGGCGCTGTTCATTCCACGCGGCAGCGTTCACCACCACGACAACCCCCACGAAGCCGGCACCCGCTTCCTCGCGGTACTGACGCCAGGCTCGATCGGTCGCGGCTATTTCGATGCCATCGCCGAGGTCATCAATGCCCCCGGGAAACCCGATATGGACAGGGTCAAGGACGTCATGCGCCACCACGGACTCGTCCCGGACTAGGCCGGGCGGTCCAAGGCGGCGGACCGAGGCCACCCCGGATCGTTCAGGTGTCGAGAGCTTCGACGCTGCGTCCCCCGGAGGAAGCGCTGCGGCGACCGCTCAGGACCAGGCGCCGGGACCGGCGCCGCGCTGTTGCCAGATTTGGATCATGTTGCCTTCCTTGTCGTAGAACAGGAACGACCTGCCCAGGCTGGCGCAGGGCCAGACATACTCGGTCTGGGTCTCGTAGCCCGCGGCCCGCACCTTCGCGAACACGGCGTCGATATCGTCGACCACCAGCCCCAGCTCGTGAAAGCCGGTATGGCTGTAGCGGAGATTCTCCGGCGGCGTCAGGTTCACCGCCGGGTTCTCGCATTGCTGAAGCTCGATCAGGGCGCCTTCCTTGGAGCTGAGCAACACCATGTTCGAGCGCGCGCCTTTCACCTTGAAGATATCGTCGAGCAACTCGGGATACATGATGGTGTCAGGCCCCGGCCCCGGGCCATCGGGAATGACCCGCTCGATATCGACGCTGAAGCCCATTACGTCGCGCCACAGCTGCACCGCGGCCTGCAGATCCTTGACAATGATCGCCATGTGATGAAAGCGCATGGATCTCTCCGGTATCTTCTTGTTCTTATCTCAGTCTCGGGGACTGCCCGGCGGCCATGGTAGCGCAGGGCGGCGACCAGGTCCCGTCCTTCTCACATGCCCTACCCGCGATAGCGCAGCGCCTCGACCAGCAGGGCGAAGGCCGGGGCGAGTTGGCGGCGGCTCGGATAGTACAGGTGATAGCCAGAGAACGGCGGGTACCAATCGGCCAGCACCCGGACCAGACGCCCCGCCGCCATCAGCTCGGCGACCTGATCTTCCGGGAAGCAGGCGAGACCGAAGCCGTCTTCGACCGCGGCTAGGATCATGCGGGGATCGTTCAGGATCAGCTGACCGTCGACACGGACATTGAGGTCGCGGCCATCCTTGCCGAATTCCCAGGCGTAGAGCCCACCCAAGGTCGGCAGGCGCAGGTTGATGCAGGCGTGGTGCGTCAGATCATGCGGCGTCTCTGGGATCGGCCGGTCCACGAGATAGTCGGGCGAGCCCACCACCGCCATGCGCATCTCCGGGCCGATCCGGACCGCGATCATGTCCTTCGCCACCTGTTCGCCGAGACGCACCCCGGCGTCGTAGCGCTCGGCGACGATATCGGTCAGCGCCGAGTCCAGCGAGAGTTCGACCCGGATATCGGGGTACTCCCGGATCAGCCGGCGCAATGCCGGCCAGAGGATGGTCTCTGCAGGATGCCGGCTGGTCGTGATCCGGATCGTGCCCGCCGGCTTTTCCCGCAATTCACCGAGCGCCGCCAGCTTGGCGTCGATCTCGTCGAAGGCCGGACGCAGGGTCGCGACCAGTTGCCCCCCGGCTTCGGTGAGGGCCACTTTCCGTGTCGTCCGCGTCAGCAGCCGGACACCTAGTCCCGTCTCGAGACGGCGGACGGTGTGGCTGAGCGCCGATTGCGAGGTCCCGAGCTTCGCCGCCGCCCGGGTGAAACTGCTTTCCTCCGCGACGGCGAGAAACGCCGTCAGATCCCCAAGCTCCTCGCGCCGCATTCATGAACTCCCGATATAAGTTCATGCGCATTTTAACGTCTAATCGCTGAGCGGCACAGCGGCTAATTTCCGACCTCGACACGGCAGCGCCCGTCCTCGCCGCGACCGCGACGGGGCGGTCATCCGTGCAGAGAACATGGCGACGACTCCGATAGCGGGATCGAAGACATCGCCGATCCCGATCAATCCCACCAGGAGTAACGCAGATGCAGAAACGTCAATTGGGCCGCAGCGGCCTCGAAGTCTCCGCGCTCGGGCTCGGCTGCATGGGCCTCAGCTTCGGCTACGGCCCGGCCACCGAGAAACAGGCCGCGATCGCGCTGATCCGCGCCGCCGTCGAGCGCGGCGTCACCTTCTTCGACACCGCGGAGGCCTATGGCCCCTTCGTCAACGAGGAACTGCTCGGCGAGGCGCTCGCGCCGTTTCGCGACAAGCTGGTCATCGCCACCAAATTCGGCTTCGAGGACGGGGTCTCGCTCCGCGGCATGGATAGCCGACCGGAGCGTATCCGCGCGGTCGCCGAGGCCGCGCTGAAGCGCTTACGGACCGACGTCATCGACCTGTTCTATCAGCACCGGGTCGACCCGAAAGTGCCGATCGAAGACGTCGCCGGCACAGTCAAGGCGCTGATCACGGAAGGTAAGGTCCGCCATTTCGGGCTCTCCGAAGCCAACGCCAGGACGATCCGCCTGGCGCACGCCGTCCACCCGGTGGCCGCATTGCAGAGCGAATATTCCCTGTGGTGGCGCGAGCCCGAGGCGGAAATCATCCCGACATTGGAAGAACTCGGCATCGGCTTCGTGCCCTTCAGTCCGCTCGGCAAGGGTTTCCTGACCGGGGCGATCAGTGCCACCACCGAATTCGACAGCAGCGATTACCGCAACATCTTCCCGCGCTTCACGTCAGACGCCCGGACGGCGAACCAGGCGCTCGTCGATCGCCTCGGCGAGATCGCCCGCCAGCACGGGGCGACGCCGGCGCAGATCGCGTTGGCCTGGCTGCTGGCGCAGAAGCCCTGGATCGTGCCGATCCCGGGCACGACCAAGCTCCACCGGCTGGAGGAAAATCTCGGCGCGGCCGCGATCACGCTGAGTGCTGGCGATCTTGCCGATATCGAGCGCGCCCTCGCCGCGATCGCGGTGATCGGGGATCGCTATCCGGCGCATCTCCAGCAGCGGGTGGGACGCTAGAGACCAGGGGCAACACCACGCGTCTTCGCAGACGCCGCGGGTTCAGGCACTATGTGCCCAAACCGCGGCGCCCGCCGAGACCGATCTCGAGCGAACGCCGTGTCAACGACTGGAGAACACTCCATGCCAGCGCCACGCCTTCGCTTCGGAACCTTCATCGCCCCGCATCATCTGCCCGACCAGAGTCCGGCGCTGCAGATGGAACGCGACATGGAGCTGGTCGAATGGGTCGACAAGCTCGGCTATGACGAGGTCTGGTTCGGCGAGCACCACTCGGCGGGCTGGGAGATCAGCGCCAGTCCGGAGCTCTCTATAGCCGCCGCCGCGGCCCGCGCGCCGCGGGTCATGCTCGGCACCGGGGTCTCGTCCCTGCCCTATCACCACCCCTTCATGCTGGCCGATCGCATCCGCCAGCTCGACTACATCACCCGCGGCCGCGTGATCTTCGGCGTCGGCCCGGGCGCCCTGCCCTCGGACGCCCATATGATGGGCATCCCGACGGCCGAAGTCCGCGACCGCATGGACGACGCCATCAACGCCCTGGTCCGGCTGCTGCGCGGCGAGACCGTGACGATGGAGACCAGCTGGTTCAAGCTGCAGGAGGCGCGACTGCAGCTGCCTTCCTACACCGAGGCCGGCGTCGAGATCGCCGTCGCCAACATGATCTCACCGACCGGTGCTCGCGCGGCCGGCAAATACGGGCTCAGCCTGCTGTCGCTGGGCGCGACCTCGGCCGGCGCCTTCAACGCACTCGCCTCGCATTGGGCGATCGCCGAGGATCTGGCGCGCGAGCACGGCAATCAGGTCGATCGCCGCGGCTGGCGCCTCGTCGGTCCGGTCCATGTCGCCGAGACCCGCGAGCAGGCGCGCGAGAATGTCCGCTGGGGCCTGTCGCGCTGGATCGACTACATGTCCAATGTCGCGGCCCTGCCTCTGGCGCCGCCGCCGGGCGTCGATCCGATCGACGCCATGGTCGATTCAGGCTTCGCGGTGATCGGCACGCCAGATGATTGCGTCGCGCAGATGGAACGGCTGCACCGCCAGTCTGGCGGCTTCGGCTGCTTCCTCCAGCTCCAGCATCCTTGGGCCAAATGGGCGGAGACCAAGCGTTCTTATGAACTCATCGCAGAATACGTGATCCCGAAGGTCAATCGCCTCACCGCCGACCGCCTCGCCTCGGAAGACTGGGTCCGCCGCCACAGCGAAGCGCTACGCGGCGAACTCGTGGCCGCCGTCGGCGCCAGCATCGCCAAGCACGCCGCCGAGAAGGGCGCGGACAAGCTTTCGCCTGATCTGGTCGCCGCGTTCGGGAAAAAATAGCCAAAATAACAACGATATCAGGAGGAAACCGTGACCAGAACCTATCCCGACCAGCTCGACCCACACAATCTCGACGGCGACACCTACAGCCTGCCGACGATGTCGCCGCTCTACTCGCCGCCGCCCTTCGAATATCGCGACGGCTGGTCGCAGCTGGTGATCTTCAAGAGCGATCCCGCCATTCTCGCGCGCTACGTGCCCAAGCCGCTCACCGTCGATCCCGAGGGGATCATGACGATGACGATCAGCAAGTTCTTCACCAGCGGCTTCGGCGCCTATAACGAGTCTGTGCTCACCACCAATGTCACCTTCAACGGCCAGCCGGCGAATTACTCGCTGTTCCTGATCCTCGACAGCGACATCGCGACCGGCGGCGGCCGCGAGATCTGGGGCTGGCCCAAGAAGATCGGCCGGGTGGGCTTGACCACGCGCGACGGCATGGTCACCGGCACCGTGGAGCGCGGCGGCGTCCAGCTGGTACAGGCGACCATGGCGCTGACCTCGCTGGTGCCGGCGAGCGCGATGGCCGGCGGCAGCCTCGACTTCATCAATCTGAAGCTCATCCCCTCGGTCAAGACCGGCGCGCCGCCGGAGGTCCGCCAGCTGACGAAATGCGCGATGTCGAATTTCGTGCCGAAGCAGATCTTCCGCGGCGACGCGACGCTGAGCTTCGGCGCCTCGCCCGCCGACCGCTTCAACGTCTTCCCGATCCTAGAGGTCGTCGACGCCTTCTATTACAATTCCGACTTCACGCTCGGCGACGGCGACGTGGTGTATGACTATCTGAAGTAGCGCCCGCCGGGCGTTCAGTCGCCAGCGTCGAGCTTCGCGAACAGCTCGACGAAGCGCTGCGCCGCCGCGGCCGGGTGGCGGACCAATTTGGCGGCGACCTCATTGGCGGGCTTGCTGGC
>CAIUCF010000147.1 GCA_903897565.1 uncultured Rhodospirillales bacterium
CCTGGGCGCCAAGCCATTGCGTCGCCACGAGAATGGCGGTCAGCCAATGGAAGCATATCGTCGCCCGGTCGTAGCGCGCCGGATTCTGGTCTGGTGTCTGCAAAATTCAACTCTCTTCTGGTGTTCCGCGTCTGGTGTTCCGGGCCGAGCCCGTTATCCCACCTGCCCGAACAATGCGCCGATCCCGGTCGTCACCGCCATGGCGAGCGCTCCCCAGAAGGTGACGCGCAGGGTCGGAACCAGCAGCGAGGCCCCGCCGATACGGGCGCCGACGAGGCCCAGGGCCGACAGAAATATCAGCGATCCCATGACCAAGACCGGCAGCAGGTAGGGCCTGGGTCCCAGAACGGTCAGGATCAACGGCGCCGCCGCGCCGACCGAGAAGGTCAGGGCCGAAGTCAGTGCCGCCTGGATGGGACGCGCGGCAGTATGGGCCGAGATGCCGAGTTCGTCGCGCAGATGGGCGCCGAGCGCGTCTGTCGTCATCAATTGTCGCGACACCGTCCGGGCGAGTTCGAGATCGAGACCACGCTTGACGTAAATCTGCGCGAGTTCCTCGGCCTCGGATTCGGGCGAGGTCGCGAGCTCCTGTCGTTCGCGGGCGCGATCGGCCTTCTCGGTATCGGATTGCGAGCTGACGGAGACATACTCGCCCGCCGCCATGGACATGGCGCCGGCGACGAGGCCGGCGACGCCGGCGACCAGTGCCTGCCGCGCCGGCGCGCCTGCGGAGATCACGCCGAGCATGAGACTGGCCGTGGAGATGATGCCGTCATTGGCACCCAATACCGCCGCGCGCAGCCAACCGATGCGCTCGACGAGGTGGCTTTCATGATGTCTGCGGGCCATGTCGGGGAGGCGTTCCTAGTGATGCCGGATCGCCGAAGCGGCGCCCGGCGGCGCGGTCGTCGAGAGCGAATCTCTCGCGCGGCCTATTGCAGGAATAGTTCGATCAGATAGGCCGCGAGGCCGCCGGCGGCAGCGAACACCGCCAGGACGAGAAGCCATGCCAGCCATGTACCGGCGGTCTGTCTTTGTCTCACGTTTGCGACCACAAGACTCGGCCGGTTGCGGTACTGCCGCCATTACCCCCTTGTAAACGGGGGAGGTTCGTTCCGGCCCCCACCGACCCGATCCGTTGATAAAATGGCTGCATTCAATATCGTTGCTGCGACCAATGAGCAGAAATTGTGAGCGGCGGAATGCCGGTCCGTCGCGATATCCACAAGCAGAACATCCGGCGCGCGCAAGCGTTCCGTCGATGCCGCGTGCCGGCCGGCCGGGCGCGGTTGAGCAGGCGGAAGGCCTGCCAAGCCAGTAGCATCGACAGGCTGGTACCGAGGCCGAGATACAGCGCGGTGGTCAACGGGGCATTCATCGTCTCAACCAGCAGCGGGACATGGGAATCTCCAAGGTTCTTTTGGGCGTACGGCGCCTGAGGCCACGCTCGGACAGATCGATGGCGATCGCGCCCAAGTGATATCGAACAAGTAGCATTGAGTTCTGACAAGAGCCTGACAGGCCCTGGCAACCAGGAAGATCCACAGGTTTCGGGTAGAAAGATCGACCGATCGATGCGATTCCGTTTCGGAGAAGTCGCGGGGGCGGCCGCGACGGCGCGGCGTGCCGTGCTGGTTCCGTACCGGAATTCGGTGATGCTGGTCTGCCCCGCCCGGAAGGCATCTGGCGCGCTGCCGAGGCTGCGCCTGCGGCCCGGCGCGGTATCAGATTCTGGTTGAAAATTGGTTAAGATCATAACAGAGTACGCTAAAGTCTGATGAAAACCTGCACACCCGATTCTCGCTGAGCCTCGCGCCGAACGGAGCAACGCTATGTCAGTTTCCAGAAGTTTCCTGAAATTCAATGGGGTGCTCGGCTGCTCGGTCGCCGCGGCCGCGCTGGTCGGTCTCGGGTTCGCCGCCCCGGCATTCGCCACGGCCGCGGCCACGATCATTGGGTCCTACGACAATTTCGATTGCTTCAACGACACCGGCGAGACCGCCGAGGGTTTCGAGATCGATGTCGAGGACGTCTCGCCAGGCGACCTGATCCGCGAATTTCCGTCCAACTTCCCCAGTGAGATCTACCTAATCCGCTATGGGCTGCCGACGGTGACGAGCTACGACTGGACCCACGGCCTGCCCGACGCCGATCACACCTTCGATGCCGGTCACAAGGGCGTGCTGATCACCTGGGCCGCGACCTACCAGGGCGGCAAGTGGATCGCCGCGCAAGGCAGCTACAACAATGCCGGTAACGGCACGCCCTATAATCCGAACCCGACCCTGACTGCCGGAGACTCCTGCTGGTGGTGGGGGCTCGGCGCCGCTTATCCGTCGAGCGGCTGTGAGCATTTCGGCGTCAGCTTCGGCGGTGGTGTGGTCCCGGGCAGGATCTCGTATCATTGGAAGGTGCCGTCGGCGACCCCGGGCGTCCTCGCCAACAACGCGACCGAGGCCGGGATTCCGCCCGCACCTAGCCTGGTGGTGGCGCCGCCGAAGCCGAATGCGCCGCCCGTCGTCATCGCCGTCGCCCGCGCGCCCGTCGATGTCGGCGGTGATCCCAACCAGCTACAGGAACAGGAGCCGCAATTCGGCGACGCCTATTGGCTGAAGACGACGACGATTTACAGCAGCCAGGATGCGGTGTTGAAGGATCTCCAGGTGCATGTCCTGAACGCTGCCAAGGTCACGAAGGTCGTGACTTGGAAGCTGCTGCAAAAGCCTCCGGGTGTCGGCGCCAAT
Organism: uncultured Rhodospirillales bacterium; assembly: GCA_903897565.1. Classification (GTDB taxonomy): domain Bacteria; phylum Pseudomonadota; class Alphaproteobacteria; order ATCC43930; family CGMCC-115725; genus CAIXXC01. The sequence continues at coordinate 2,745 of CAIUCF010000147.1, forward strand.
GCCGGGAAGGCCGAGCGCGAAGACGCCGAGAACGACAATTTCGCCAACAACAATGTCGTCCAGGTGACCAAGCAGTATCAGTATTTCAAGTACAGTGGCGTCTATGACAGCGAGACCCATGAGGTGGCATGCGATGCCTTCTATGGGTCGCAGACGGCGGCGCTGAACGGGGGCACCACGGTCCAGACCGACTGTCAGAACCCCAATGGCAATGATTCTCCGTTCGTCCGGACCTACTGGACGATCGATCCGGTATCGGGCGCGGCCGACAAGGTCACGGGAGGTAATCTCGGCACCTATCTCGGCGCGCATGTCGACGCCTACAACGTGAAGTAAGCTGATCCGCCGACCGGTTCCGCACGTGCGGCGGGCGGTGCCTACCCGATCCCAGGAGCCTGTCACCATGAGAACATGCCATCTGATGGCCGTCGCCGCGGTCGCGTTCTGCGCCGCGACGATCTCTCACCCGGCCTCGGCAGCGCCCATGACCTTTACCGGCACGCTGAATTGGGACGGCGGGCCGGATACCACGCCCTACTCGAACGACGGTTCGGTCTCGACCTTCAGCTTCGTCGTCGATAACACGCTACCGCAAACGCCGGATTCCGCCGACGCGACCATCTCGGAATTCAGCTATACCCTCGACGGCAAGGCCGTGAAAGTCGCCACCCCGACGGTCACCTTCTATGACGCGGGCGGCGGCTTCGACTTCAATTTCGGTGACGGTCCGGTATCGATCTACGGCCCCAATGTCGGCAATGTCGACAACACCTGGATTATCGGCCCTGGGAACTTCACCATTACCGCTGGCCTCTACGATGGCCCGCCGACCGCCGACGGTACGCTCCAGATCTC
>CAIUCF010000148.1 GCA_903897565.1 uncultured Rhodospirillales bacterium
AGGTCGCGATCCGCTCTAGCGAAGCGTCGATCCCGCGCAACCGCTTTCTCGCGGACCGCCGGCATCCAGGCATCGAAACATCACGCGGATGCCACAGATGTGCAAAAAACGGCGTCGCCGGCAATCGACCCAAGCGGGTCTGCGGCCTTCGTGTTATGCATGAACGGCGCTGCAAAGCGCGTCGGACCTGCCGGTAGCGCTGGAATCATGGCACTGAAGCTCGAGACATTTTCGAACATTAAGGGTGGCAACAGCTTTTTCAAGGCGTTGACCCATCCCAGTATTGCTCCCGCCGCCGCTGCGCTGCGCGACAAGCTGCGCTCGGCAAAATCGCTGGCCGTGTTCGACCCGGATGGGATTGCCGAGAGCGTCGGCGGCTTCTTCGATCTCGCTTCTGCTCGGCTCGCCGGCGTCTATGTGCAGGCGGTGGAGAAGCTCGGCAAATCCGCGCTCGGCAAGACCACACTCCCCATCACCGCGCTGCCGCTCTCGGGGGCCGACCTCGTCTTCATCCTGGCATTCGACGGCGAGAAGGTGATCCGCCAGATCGCGCATCTCCTGACCGAGAAGACCAAGGTCATTACGCTGGACGCGATGCGCCTGCCCGACAGCTTCCTGACCAATCGCGGCAATTATCTCGATCCGATCAACTTCTCGACCAATTTCGCCTTCTTCCGCGACGAGGACGGCTTTCACACCCGGCTCGCCACCACAAACTACTGGTCGAGCTACGGCGCCGCATCGCCCAACCTGATGCTGACCCTGTTCGACGCCGGGGGCGCGATCCTGGCGGAATGGGTACAGCCGCTCGGCCCCGCCCATGCCTCCGTGGTGATCGACAGCACCAGTATCCGCCATCGTTTCGGCCTGCCCGCCTTCACCGGGCAGTTGTTCATCCATGTCGCCGGCGCCGTCGGCCATGACGTCGTCAAATACGCCCTCGACACCTGGCAAGAGGACGGCCCGAGCCTGTCCTGCACCCATGACGCGAACGCGTGGCCGGCCGATTACTACGCCGGCCTGCCGGCGCCCCGCGACGACGAGCGCGTCATCCTCTGGGTCCAGAACTGCCTGCCGGTCGCGATTCCGTCGTCGGGCATCGCGCTCAACCTGATGGGCAGCGACGATCTGCGACCGGTCGAACAATCCGTGCCGCCCTTCGCGACCCTCGCCCTCGACATCGCCACCCTGCTGCCCGAAGCGCGCTGGCCGCAACAGATCGAGATCGCCGCCGACCGCCATATGGTGCGTCCGCGCTACGAGATCGTGCGCGGCACCCGGACGCGGATCGCCCATCCCAATGTCGAGCGTACCGATCTGCAACCGGACCCGAGGATTTCCCGGCTTTCCGCACATCTCGGCAAGGGATTCATCCTGCCGGCGCCGATCCTGCCGATCGCCGATTGGCGCTCGCTGCTGCTCCCGACGCCGATGGCGCGCAGCCAGGAGGTGTTGCCGATCGCGGCGGTCGCCTATGACGGGCTAGGTCGCGAGCTCGGTCGACATCAATTCGGGCGCCTCGCCCGCCGCGACTCGGTGGCGATCGACACCAGCACCCTGATTGCCGAGAGCGGCGTCGAATGGGGCCATGTCGAGCTGGTCTACGATTTTGCCGCCGGCGAGGAGGCCGATGGCTGGCTTCACGCCCTGTTCCGTTACGAACGCCGCGACAACGACCACGCCGCCGAATCGAGCTTCGGCTCCCATGTCTTCAACACCCTGATGACCTGGGGCAACGAGCCGCAATCCTACAAGGGCCGCCCGCCCGGGCTTTCGACGCGCCTGTTCCTCCGCCTGGGCAGCGCGCCGCTCGACACCATCTGCCACCTCATCTACCCCGCCTCCCTGCCCTGGCTCGGCCACTCGGCGACGGATGTGGTCCTGACGGATGCCCGCGGCGAGACCATCGCGATGAAGCATCTCCGAATCGCTTGCGGCGGCTCCGTGTTCTGGCGCTATCAGGAGATTTTCAGCGACGAGGAACGCGAACGCGCCGGTCCGTCGCCCTATATAACCATCCGAGACCGCACGTGCCGGTTGTTTGGTTATCACGGGCTCATCGCAAAGTCGGGTTCGTTCAGCCTTGACCACATGTTTGGCTACTAGCCGGCAATCTGGACCAGAGATGGCGTCAAATTTGAGCCTTGTTACTTGCGTTGCCGATAAAACACCCCATACTCTCTCTTCACGAATTGAATTTTCTCCTCAGCGGACCGCCCCGTGACGGCGCGGTATTGGATATGGCGACAGAACACAACGCAAAAATACTGATCATCGGTGGTGGTCCGGCCGGCTATACGGCTGCGATCTATGCTGCGCGTGCCAATCTGGAGCCGATCCTGATCGAGGGCATGCAACCCGGCGGGCAGCTGACGATCACGACCGATGTCGAGAACTATCCCGGCTTCGCGACCGCGATCCAAGGCCCCTGGTTGATGGATCAGATGCGCGAGCAGGCCGTCCATGTCGGCACCAAGGTGATCTCCGATCTCGTCGTCGCGATCGATTTCTCGCGTCGCCCGTTCCGCGCGGTTTGCGACGGTGGTGACGTTTATCTTGCTGAGACGGTGGTCATCGCGACCGGCGCGCAGGCGCGCTGGCTGGATGTTCCCGGAGAAGAAACCTACCGCGGCCTCGGCGTTTCGGCTTGCGCGACCTGCGACGGATTCTTCTTCCGCGGCAAGCATGTCGCCGTGATCGGCGGCGGCAATACCGCCGTCGAGGAGGCGATCTACCTCACCAACCATGCCGCCAAGGTGACGCTGATCCACCGCCGCGATTCGCTGCGCGCCGAGCGCATCCTGCAGGACCGGTTGTTCCGCAATCCGAAGGTCGAGGTGGTCTGGAACAGTGCGGTCGTCTCGCTCGAAGGCCAGCAATCGCCGCCCAAGGTCAACAGCATCACCTTGCGCGACACGGTCACCGGCGCGATTCGCGAACAACCGATCGAGGGCGTGTTCGTCGCGATCGGCCACACACCGGTCACGGAATTGTTCCAGGGCCAGATTACGCTCGATGCCGACGGCTACATCGTCACCAAGCCGGACAGCACCGAGACCAATATTCCCGGTGTGTTCGCCGCGGGGGACGTCAAGGACAAGATATTCCGCCAGGCCGTGACCGCGGCCGGGATGGGATGTATGGCAGCGCTCGAGGCGGAGAAATTCATCGCCGCCAACGAGCTTCACGTAGCATCGCAAGCGGCAGAGTAACGTCGTTTATCAAAGGGAGCGTGCTCGACTGACGCCACCGCGGCAGTCCGGATCGCAGGGGGTTTCGAAATGGACTGGGACAAGCTCCGCGTGTTTCATGCTGTAGCCGAGGCAGGCAGCTTCACGCATGCCGGCGATGCGTTGAATTTGAGCCAATCGGCGGTCAGCCGACAGATCAGCGGATTGGAGGAAAGCCTCCAGGTGCCGTTGTTCCATCGTCATGCCCGTGGGTTGATTCTGACCGAGCAGGGCGAATTGCTGTTCCGCACTGCCCGCGACGTCTTCGCCAAGCTGTCGATGACAGAGGCGATGCTGTCGGAAAGCAAGGAACGGCCCAAGGGACCGCTCAAGGTCACGACCACGGTCGGCTTCGGCTCGACCTGGCTGACGCCGCGGATTCGTGAGTTCCTCGATCTCTACCCCGAGATCAATCTGACCTTGCTGCTCGACGACGGCGAACTCGACCTCAGCATGCGCGAGGCCGACGTCGCCATCCGCATGTCACCGCCGCGCCAGCCCGATCTCGTGCAGCGCCATCTGCTCACGGTCAAATCGGGCGCCTTCGCCTCGCCGGACTACATCAAGAAATACGGCGTGCCGATGCAGCCGGAAGATCTCGACGATCATCGCATCGTGATCTATGGCGACGACACCCGTCCGCCCTCGCCCGCCGTCAACTGGCTGCACGACGCCGGGATGCGCCCGGGTACGGAGCGTCGACCGATCCTGAAGGTCAACAACATCTACGGCATCTTCCGCGCGGTGCAGAGCGGCCTCGGTATCGGCTCGATCCCGAACTACATGGTGCAGGAGACCAGCGAACTGATCAGGGTGCTGCCGGAACTGGCGGGTCCGACGATCGACGCCTATTTCGTCTATCCAGAGGAGTTGCGCCCGTCGAAGCGCATCGCCGTGTTCCGCGACTTCCTGATTCGCAAGGTCGCCGAGGCTCGACTTTAAGCGGCCTGCGTCATTGTGCGTCGCAATGCGTGCAGCGCAATGGAGTACCCCGTTTTTCGATCTGGTGAAAAACGGGGCCTCACTCGATTATCGTATGCGTCAGTTAGCGCTGCTGTTCGTTAGCCTGCAGGTGGTGAAAGCCGAGCCGCAGGTTGGTCGTCCGGGACGCATGTGACGTGATCCCTCCCAAGACTTCTCAAAACCCCTGGCTCGCGCCGGGGTTTTTTTTGTCTGCTCGGCGAGGAAGCGGGGCTATTCGGCCGCCGGCTTTTCCACGGCCAGCGTCTGGGCGACCAGGCTCAACAGCAATTTGCCGAGGCCGGCCTCCTCGACCAGTGCGGCCGCGGCCTCCGCCGAGAACCAGGCGATCTCGCGCTCGCCGCGCTCCGGCCAGTCGGCGAACTGCCACGCGACATCGAACAGATACACCTCGACCTCGCAGGTGATCTGCTTGCCGCCCTTGAGGCGCTTGCGATAGCGGTAGGTGCCAAACGGATGGGTATGGGCCCTTCCGATGATGCCGGCCTCTTCGAAGGCCTCCATGGCGACGACGACCCGCGGCGCGAGACGCTTCTCCGGCCAGCCCTTGGGGATGATCCAGCGCCGGCTCGACCGCGAGGTCACGAGCAGCACTTCCAGCCCGCCCTCGACGGTGCGGATCGGCAGAGCCCCATATTGGCGCCAGTACTTGCTCATTGCCCGAAATCCGGTTCCTTCATGTGGGGACCCGCCGGATCACCCGCGACTCCCAGCCACCTATCTGCTTTACGAGAGCGTCCCGAGTCGGATCAAGCACAACTGCTGCGCCGGGTGGACTTTTCCACCGCCCCCGTGCTAAGCGCCGACTCTAGCCGACAAAGTTTACCAAAAGGATGACGCGCCATGGCGAATGAGGACCAATCGACCGCAAGCCTCGACGAGATGCGGCGGCTGCTGAGGTCCCTTCCTGGTCCTGACCTGGAGGCAGGAACGGCCACGGTGCTGCGGGAGCGCAACCTGACCAAGCCCGCCGGCTCGCTCGGCCGCCTGGAAACGCTGACCCAATGGCTCGCCATCTGGCAGGGCAAGCACCCGCCGGTGCTCAATCACCCGCGCACCGCCGTCTTCGCCGCCAATCACGGCGTCGCGGTCCAAGGCGTCTCAGCCTATCCGCCATCGGTGACGGCGCAGATGGTCGAGAATTTCGTCGAAGGCGGCGCCGCGGTAAACCAGCTCGTCGGCCTCGTCGACGGCGATCTGCGCGTCTACGAGATGGCGCTCGACGAGCCGACTCGCGATTTCACCATCGCACCCGCGATGGATGACGAGGACTGCGCCAAGGCGATGTCCTACGGCATGATGGCGGTCGAGACCGGGCTCGACATCCTGGCGCTCGGCGAGATGGGGATCGGCAATACCACGGCCGCAGCGGCGGTTTGCCTCGCCCTGTTCGGCGGCACCGCCGAGGACTGGGTCGGACCGGGTACCGGCGTCGAGGGCGATCAGCTGCGACGCAAGATCGAGGTCGTCCAGAAAGGCGTTGATCTCCACCGCGCGGCGATGACCGATCCGTTCGAGGTGTTGCGCCATGTCGGCGGCTTCGAGCTGGCCGCGATCGCCGGCGCGATTATCGCCGCCCGCCTCGCGCGGACGCCGGTGATCCTCGACGGCTTCGTCTGCACCGCCGCAGCCGCCGTGCTGTTCGCCGCCGACCATCATGCGCTCGATCACTGCATCGTCGCCCATCGCTCGGCCGAGCCGGGCCACACCCGGCTGCTCGCGGCGATTCGCCAGGAGCCCCTGCTCGATCTCGGCATGCGGCTGGGCGAAGGCTCCGGCGCGACCCTGGCGATTTCGATCCTGCGCGCCGGCGTGGCCTGCCACACCGGCATGGCAACCTTCGAAGAGGCCGGCGTCAGCACCAAGGAGGCCTGAGCGCTACTCGCCGGTCTGCAGCAGGGCGCCGCGTTTGCGCGCGGCGGCGAAGGCGCGCAGGAACAGCGCGAAACCGAACGCCAGATAGGCCAGGTCCAGGGCGAAGGCGATCGCCATGTTGCGCCAGTCGATGCGGTGCTGGAACATGACGGCGCGCATGCCCTCGAACACGTGGGAGCTCGGCAGCACGAAGGCGACCCATTGCAGCCAATGCGGCAGCGACGCCACCGGATAGTAGACCGCGGACAGCGGCGCCAGGAGGAAGGTCGCCAGCCATGCGAGACCTTCCGAGCCCGGCCCGTTGAGCAGGATCACCGCGCTCACGGCGATGCCGATGGCCCAGCTCATCATCATCAACGCCATGATGAACGCGAAGAGCGGCGACCCG
>CAIUCF010000149.1 GCA_903897565.1 uncultured Rhodospirillales bacterium
AGAGCGCGAGAAACTCGGAGAGATGGGGCGCGAACAGCAGCTGGGAGAAAAACGCATCGACATTGACGCGGAGCCGTCCCCGCACCGCGATCGCCGCGCCGGACGTCTCCGCCACCGCGTCCTCGATGCTGCCGAGCAAGGGGGCAACCTCGGCGTAGAGCCGCCTGCCCTCGTCGGTGAGCGCCACCGCCCGCGTCGTGCGATCGAGCAGGCGGACACCGACACGCGCCTCGAGCCGGGCAAGCGCGCGGCTGACCCCGGATCGTGACAGGCCGAGCGCATCGGCCGCCCGCGCCAAACTGCCGCCCTCGACGATCGCGGCGAGAACGCCGACCGTCGAGATCACCCGCGGATCGAATGCCATCGCGCCACGCCTTTGTTGATTTTCGATCATCAATCTTATGACATAACGGCACTCACAGCAACGATCCAGTCTCCGCTAAATCTCCCTCACCACCAGAGAAGGAGGCTGAAATGACGTACGCCATCACCGGAATCACGGGAAAAGTCGGGGGCGAACTCGCCCGCACCTTGCGCGCAGCCGGCCTGCCGGTCCGCGCCGTCGTCCGCGACGCGGCCAAGGCCGGAGAATGGACGGCGTTGGGCTGTGAGATTGTCACCGCGACGATGGAGGACGCCGCCGCCCTGACCCGCGCCTTCACCGGCGCCAGCGGAGTCTTCATCCTGCCGCCGCCGGTCTTCGACCCCACCCCCGGCGACCTCGAGGCCCACGCGGTGATCGCGGCCGTGACCGCTGCACTCAAAATCGCAAGCCCCGGCAAGATCGTCTGCCTGTCGACGATCGGGGCCGACGCTGCTCACGACAACCTGCTGTCGCCGCGCGGGGCGATGGAGCGGGCGCTCGGCGAACTCGACCTGCCGCTCACGATCCTGCGTCCGGCCTGGTTCACTGATAACGCAGCCCGGGAAGTCGGCTCGGCGCGCGACACCGGCATCCTCCACAGCTTCCTGCAGCCGCTCGACCGGCGCATTCCGATGGTCGCGGCCTGCGATGTTGGCCGCACGGCGGCTGCACTGATCCAGGAAACCTGGGCCGGCACGCGGATCGTCGAGCTGGAGGGGCCGAATTGGGTCTCGCCGCAGGACCTGGCGGCGGCCCTCGCGACCGCCCTCGGCCGGGTGGTGATCGCGGTCGCAGTGCCTCGTCAAACCTGGGAGACCTTGTTCCGCTCGCAGGGCATGAAGAACCCGATCCCACGGATGCGCATGCTCGACGGCTTCAATGCAGGCTGGATCGAGTTCGCCGCGGGCGGCGGCGATACCCTCAAGGGGACGACCAGCCTCGCCGAGGTCGTCGCGACCTTGGTTGCCGCCGGTTAAGTCACACCGTCTTCAGGCGCAATGCCCGCTTGGCGGCGAAGCTGCCCTGGCTGTGGACGAGATCGTCGAGCATGAGCCCGGTCTCCTGCAGCATCGCCACCGCGATTTCAGGACGGTGCCGGCGGATCGCGCCGGTGACGCAGAACAGCGCCGCCTGGTCGAGCGTCCAGCTGCGTCCGCCGGCGAGCTTGCGCCGGAGGAAGGATTCGGCGAGCGCGGCGAAGGCCCGGCCGCCCGGGGTGTCGCGGACAATCACCATCGCCGCCGGGTGCTGCAGCCAGGGGAACACCGTGTCGAGCTTGAACAACGCGATATCCGCCACGCCGCCGAGCGCCGGCAGGTTCTGCGCCGCCGGCTGGAACAGGCAGTCGATATCGATCACAGTGACCGTGCAGGCATAACGCGCCAGCAAGGCGGGCAGCAGCAGGAAGCGGGCGCAGGCGTAATAGACGGCGTCGCCACCGCCCGTGGGTTCGCTGCTGACGCGCAGGGTCACGCCCGGGTTGGCGGCGCGCAGCCCCGCGATCTGGTCGGCGAGACCCGGCGGTGGATCGACGATATGGAGATGCAGCGTGCGGCCGGGGCCGAGCGCGGCGAGGCTGGCGAGGCAATCCGCGGCAAAGGCCTCGACATAAGCGCCGTCGGCGGCGGCGAAGAACACCCCGAAATCGGGATCGGCGACCTCTGCGGGATCAAGCCAGGTGACCGGTGCCACGGCGAGCGCAGGACCGCTATCCGGGAAGAGCACGAAATCGTCGCTCTCGATCCCCGCACCGGCGGCGATATGGCTCGTGACCAGCGGGCTGTCGACGCCGGATGCCGCCAAGGCCGCAGCCTGCGCCAGCGCCGTGCGGAAGTGATCGCGCGCCAGCACTGGCTCGCCGGCGGCGCAGATGATCCCCGCCCAGAAGGCGCCAGGCATGCGCAGGGCCGGCTCGTCGGCAAGCCGTGCCAAAAGCGGCAGCACGGTCAGCGCCTTGCCCTGCGCGAGCCGGTTGTTGAAGATCTGGAAGGCGAGATCCGCCTTGAGCCTGGGGTCGGCCGGCACGCCGAGGGCGGCGGCCAGGGCCTCGTCGTGTCCGAGCATGGCCAGCGCATGACAATGATAGCTCCAGCTGTCGGGAAGGCCGATGCCGCCACCGAAGGCGAGCCGCAGCAGCGGCGCTGCCTCGGCATAGTTCGCCAATTGGAAGCAGGTCATGCCGAGACCGTAGCGCGCCGGTAGCCAGTCGGGCACGAGCCCGACCAATTCCCGGAACAGCCGCTCCGCGACCGGCAGATCGCCGCGGTTGAAGGCCTGGAACGCGGCCTCGGCGATCTCCTGCGCGGTCATGCGTCGTCGCTGGAGCGGGACACCGCCTCGACGAGGTTCTCGCCGCGGGCCATCCGCCCGAACAGCTTGTAGAGATTGAGCGAGATCGGGTTGGCGCCGGCCCGCCATTCCGGATGCCACTGCACCGCCAGCAGCTTGCCCTTGTCGTCGCCGAGTCGCACCGCCTCGACCACGCCGTCGCTGCTGACGGCTTCGACCTTGAGGTCGCGGGCCAGGCGTTCGACTCCCTGGTAATGCACCGAATTGACCGCGATCCGCGGGCCGCCGAGCACGCGGTCGAGGATCCCGCCCGGCGTCAGCTCGACGTCATGGCGATACTCGAACATGCCGTCGAAATCGGCGCCCTCGGGGGCATGATGGGCGAGGTCGCGTTCGGCTGAGCCGAGATCGGGGCGCAGCGAGCCGCCGAAGGCGACATTGATTTCCTGGAAGCCACGACAGATGCCGAGCATCGGCTTGTCCTGCTAGAGCGATTCCGCAATCAGCCCCATGGCGACGGCGTCGCGACCGGGGTCGAAGGGACCGACCCCCGGTGCCGCCCCCCCATAGCGCCCGGGCTCGACGTTCGACGGGCTGCCGGTCAGCAGCACGCCATCAAGCCGGCGCAGGATCCGCCGCGCATCCTGGATCTCCGGCAGCGACGGGATCAGCACGGCGTCGACCTCGGCAAAGCGGATCATCGCATCGAGATAGCGCTCGGCCACCGCCTGGAACATGTCGGTGCCGATCCGCCGCTTGCAGCAGATCACGCCAATCAACGGCCTGTCAGTCACATCGATTCCTTAAGCTCTTCCACTCAGGCGCCCAGGGTTCCAAGCACCTCGTCGAGTGCGGCGACCAGCGCCTCGCCATCTGCGGCCGAGGTCGCCGGACTGACGAGAATCATATTATGGAACGGGGTGAGCAGGAACCCGCGATTGAGCAGGGCCAGATGCAGATAATGCTCAACCCTCGGCATCGCCGTGGCCCGCGATTCGACGGCATTGCACACCGGCTGCGGACTGGCGACGAGCTCCATCCGGGCGCCGACGCGCACGACGTGCCAGGACAGGCCGTGGCGGGTCAGCGCCGCACGTAATCCCGCCTCGATCGCCGCGGCGACGCTCTCCATGTGGCGGTAGTTCTCCGCCGTCATGACCTCTTCGAGGCAGGCGCGAATGCAGGCGAGCTGGAGAGCGCTGCCCGACAAGGTCGTGCCGATCCCGGAATGACCACTGCCGCCGATCGCCTGGCGGGCTGCCGCCAGCCGGGCTGCGACATCGGCGCTGATGCCCCAGATGCTGGCCGGGACGCCGCCGGCGATCGGCTTGCCGATCACCAGAATGTCCGGCTCCAGCCCGAACACCCGTGCATAACCGCCGAGGCCGGTCGAGATGGTGTGGGTCTCGTCGAGCAGCAACAGGGTGCCGTAGCGGCGCGTGAGGGTGCGCAAGGCCGCGAGGAAGCCCTCGGCGGGGAGGATCATGCCGCAATTGGTCATCGCCGGCTCGGCCATGACGCAGGCGATCTCGCCGGTCGCGAGCACCGCCTCGAGCGCGGCCAGATCATTGAACGGCACCGCGATGCTGCGCGGCGGCACGGCGCGATCGGCGCCGAGCAGGCTCGCCCGCACCACCGTGCGGCCATCGAGCAGATCGACGAGCGCGTCATCGACGGCGCCGTGATAGCAGCCGTCGAACACCACGACAGTGTCGCGCCCCGTGACCGCCCGCGCCACCCGCAAGGCGAAGCGATTGGCGTCGCTCGCGGTCGTTGCCACCTGCCAGTAAGGCAGGCCGAAGCGTTCGACCAGGAGCGCCCCGACCGCCGCGGCGTCGCCGGAGGGCAGCATGTGGCAGAAACCGGCCTCGGCAGACCGAGCCAGCGCCGCGACGATGGCCGGCGGGGCATGCCCGAACATCGCCCCGGTATCGCCGAGGCAGAAATCGATCAAACTATTGCCGTCGATATCGGTCAGCCGCGCGCCCTTGGCGGTGGCGACGATCATCGGAAACGGCACCGGCCAGTCGAGCATCCAGTGCAGGGGAACATGATTGAGGAATCCGCCCGCCGGGGCCTCGGCCGCCGCGTGCGCCTGGGGTCGCGCCCGGACGTAACGTGCGGTCTCCGCCTCTGTCAGGGCGTGCGCCCGCGCGTCCAGCGCCGCCCGGGCGGCGCTCGCGTCATCCAGTCTCGTCGTCAATCCCAACCTCGTCACCACCGATAATGTGATCACAATATTAGGACATCCTCACCTTCCTGGCGAGGGGCTTGGTAGCCGGTCGGTCACGGGAAGGGGGACGAGGTATGGTCGGCGATCATCGCCGCAAACGCCGCGTTCTCGTGGAAGCGTGCGCCGCACGGCTAAGGAGAGGTGAATCCTGATCGGAGATGCCTCCTGATGCCGCGGGAAAGCATCCGTTGACGATCGAAATCCGGGATGGGCTAATGATGCCTACCGCAGATCGCGAGCTATTATCTGGCCTCTGGCTGCTTATGCGCCCGTCAAAATCATTTGGAGGTGATGATGCCTAAGCATCGCGGATTGGCGCTCTTGTCGATGGTCGCAGCCGTAACGGTATCGTCGCCCGCCGCAGCAGCGGACATCACAGTAAACCTCGGCGTATTAAGCGGTTTTCCCCCGCTCTCAGTTGGTGTGTTGGTCGATCCGTTCGGCGTGTCAGGCTACTTCGGGAAAGCTCCTGGCACTGAAATCTCCGTAGCGACGCTCCCAAATCCGATCGACTATCTAAATCTGGCGCCGAGCCCCGGCGTCTTCGATTTCACCTTTTCCGTGAAAGACGATTTCTTTCTTTCCAATGTGGTCGCCAGGTCGGAATACCCAATTCCTGGTGGTTACCCAGACGACATGTTCGGAAGCGCGAGCGGCCAGCTCTTTCAGGGCACGACGTTTCTCGGCGATCTTGTCCAGACGGCCAGCTTTAAGCTCGATGCCGATACCGTTTATACGCTGGAATTGAGCGGACAGCTAAATCCTGCTGCGCCGACGTTCTACGCACTCGGAATTTATTTTCTAGAGGGCAATCTCAGCATAATTGTTCCGGCCGTCCCTCTTCCCGGCGCGGCCGGCATGTTCGGAACTGCGCTCGGCTTTCTCGCCGTGGGCGCCGCGGCGGCGCGGCGATTACCTCGCTGACAGCAGATGCGTCATCGTCGTCGGCGGGGTGTGGAGATTGCGGGGCCGGTCGTTCAGGGCATGGCGACCGGATAGAGCATGGCCGACGACGAGAAATAGACTGCGCGATCAACCCGCTCTGACGAACGCCCTTCACGCCGAGGCTGCCGATGGATAAATAGAGGGACGCGTCTCGCCCTCGTCTACTCGGAAGGTTCTGTATGACCACGCCATCGCCGTCGCTGCCCCTGTTCTACAGCAGGATCGTGCCCCTCGATTCTCGTGTCCATGGCGAGCTCAAGCTGAACCGGGCGGCCGGCTATGGTTTTGCCTCGGCGGCAAGCGCGGTCCCGGTGGGGCTCGTCGAATTCGCGGCGGCCAGTCAGAGCTATCCGATCCTGTTCACGACAGGCGCTGATCCGATGCCCGTCGTCCTGCTCGGCGCCCGTCCGGGCGAAAACCTGTTCGTCTCGAACGACGGCGTCTGGCAGCCGGACTCCTACATTCCCGCCTATGCCCGGGCCTATCCCTTCATCTTCATCGAAGACCCGCAGTCCCGGCAGCTGTTTCTCGGCGTCGAAGCCGACGCCAAGTCACTCGACCCGACGATCGGCGTGCCGCTGTTCGAGGGCGAGAAGCCGAGCCAGGGGCTGAACGAGGCGCTCGCCTTCTGTTCGGCCTATCGCGAGACCCTGCAGGCGACCGCCGGTTTCGCCAAGGCCATCCAGGATGCCGACCTGCTCGAGGACTACCAGGCCACGATCAACTTCACCAAGGGCGGCGCCGTCCGCATCGACGGCTTCCGCGTCATCAATCGCAAGAAATTCGACGAGCTCGACGAGGCGACCTTCATCGAGTTCCGCCGCAAGGGCTGGCTCGACGCGATCTATGCCCATTTCTTCTCAGCCGGTCGCTGGAACCGGATCGTCGATCTCGCCGCGGCCAAGCGCGATGCGCTGCACTAAGCGGCTCGCGGCCCTCTGCCTGGGCGGCGCGCTGTTGTCAGCCGCCGCGCCGGCTCTGGCCCAGGAGGCCTCGACCGGGGGACAGGTCCCGCAACGCGCCGTCGTCGACGGGTTTCGCAGCGCCAAGTTCGGCATGAACGAAGACGATGTCCGCCAGGCCGCGGCAATCGACTTCCACGTCAACGCCGACCAGATCAAGAAGGCGAGCAATCCCGTCGATCGCACCACCGTGCTGGAGGTCGTCGTCAAGGACGTGTTACCGAGCGGCGGCAAGTCGGCGGTCGATTACCTGTTCGGCTATAAATCGCACGAGCTGATCAGCGTCGCGGTGACCTGGACCGGCAAGATCGACCCGACCGTGACCGACACGGTGCTGCGCAACAACGGCGTAACCTTGCAGAGCTATTTCCGCACCGCCGGCTACAAGAGCGACACCGTCAGGATGGACGTCCTCGTTCCCGCTCTCGGCTACGTGATGTTCGAGGGCCGGGATTCGGACGGCCATATGACCCAGCTCGTGCTCGGCGGCGATCTCAAGCAGGACCAGTCCGATCATGTCCAGCTCAAGCCGACCTCACTGACCCTGCGCTACATCGCCGACCCGGTAAACCCCGACATCTTCCGGATCGCGCCGGGACAATTCTAGCCCGCCTGCTACTGCGGTCGTCGCTGGTTGCCCGGCTGTCCCTGGGGGGCGACCGGTCGCGGCGGTGACGGATGCAACACCGGCGCGGCTTGCTGAAATTGCGGCTGGCGAATTTGCGGTTGCGCCGGCTGCTGGAATTGTGGCTGACGGATCTGCGGCTGTTATTGCTGCTGGAACTGGGGCTGGCGCAACTGCGGCTGGTATTGCTGTTGGAATTGCGGCTGGCGAAGCTGTGGCTGCGCCTGCTGCTGGAATTGCGGCGGCCGATAAGCGGGTTGCGGAACCACCGGACGCAACGGTGCGACCGGTGCCAACGGGCGAATGGACTGCTGCCCGCCATTGAGCGGCGCTAGGGGCCGAATCGGCGTCGGCGGTGCGCCGACTCCGCCGAAGCTCGGCTGCCGCACTTGGCCGTTGCCGAACTGCCGCTGCTGCGTCATGCCGCCCTGGAGCGGCAGCGGACGGATCGCGGCCGGCGGCGCCCCGACGGCGCCGACAGCGCCTGAATTGGGCTGCCGGATCTGGCCACCGGCGATCGGATTGACGCTGCCGACACCGCCGCGGAATACCTGGACGGGCGCGGGCGGCCGGCCGACGGCGCCGACGCCGCCACCTGGGAACACGCCACCGCCGTAGTTCTGGCGCGGCTGTGGCGGCGCCGCGACCCCGTGCCAGTCGCCGTGGCTGTTGCGGGTCGGCGTGACCGGCAGGCTCGCCTGGGCCGGGGTGAAGGCGCCGCGCTCCTCGGCCCCTGAATGCATCCGCCGCAGCCCGTCGCGCACCGGCTGGGCGTTGACGAAGGTGTCGCGATTCACCAGGGTCGCGTAGTTGCGATTGATGAAGCGGTCGCCATGGTCGCGACCCTCGTCGCGGTCGCGAAAGCGCCCGCGATCGTCGAAGCGGGCCAGACGATCCTCGCGGATGCCCGGGTTCATCCGGCGGAAATAGTCGAAGGTCAGGGCGAGGCCGACGCCGCCGCCGAGACCGATGCCGACCCAGCTCGGCCGGTAGATCTCGCCGGGGCCCAGCGGAATCCAGCCGACGCAGGGACCGCCGCCGTCGACGATCGTGCCGGGATCGCCAACGAAGCTCACCAGCGCCGGGGCGTAGAGCGGACGGCCGCCACGCTCGCCCGGCACCCATGACCACCAGCCGTTGAGATTGACCCAGCGACCGTAATGGAACGGCGCAAAGCCCCAGGGCGCATTGTCGACCCAGGTCCAGCCCCAGGGATCGATCCACTGCCAGCGACCATCGCGATACGGCTCCCAATCAGCCGGCTCCTGGGTCGGGACCCAGACGGTGCCATAATCGGGCACCTGGCGCCATTGGCCATAGGCGTCGAGATCGTCGGTTCCCGGAATCCCCTGCGGCACATATTGACTCGAGACCCGGCCGTTATCCTGGCCGTTCTGGGCATCGACCCACTGGTCGAAACCATCCTCGGACGCCGTGCCGAATTGCGACGGCGCGCCGGCGGCGAAGGCTTCCTGGCCGCCCTCGATCGTCTGGGTGCCGCCGGCGCTGGAAAAATCGGCGCGGCCGGCGAAGACGGCGACACTCGGCGGGTTGTCCTGGTCACCGGCGGTAACGCGATAGAACCCGGCGGCTTCGAGGGCGACCGATCCGGCCGGGGTGACGACGACGTAGGAGTCTCCCGGCCGCAAGCCGCCGAGGCTGATATCGATCCGACCCTGGGGCAGGCCAAGCATGACCTCGCGATCGTCGAGGCGGGTGACGTCGACCTCGGTACTGCCATCGAGCCAGAAACGACCCGCCGCCAGTTCCAGCGCGGCGCGGCTCGACGGCTGGGTCCAGAGCGACGAGCCGGCGATCACCGGGGTATTGGCGAGCCCGGCGGTCCAGGGATCCTGCGCTGCCTCGCGGAACGAGGCCTGGCCGTCGACCAGAGCCACCCGGCCGACATTGGTCGGCAATTCGCCGGCGCTTTGCGCCCAGGCGGGCGGCGCGGCGGCGGTGATCGTGATACCGGCGCTGAGCAGAGCTGCCAGAAACCCCCGGCCCCAACGGCCATGGGACGACGTCGATGCCATGATAGACCTCTATGCCCTGTCCACGGGCGCGACGATCGCGCTCTTGACGGGACAACGATTTGATTATGGCAAAACCATGGTAATGCCCTGCCAGGCAAGAAAAAACCCGCCCCCGGGAAGAGGGGCGGGCTGGCGCTGCGGGGTCGCCGGCGCGCTCGGCGCCGGCTTAAGCCACATCGCTTAGTTGAAGAGGTCGCTCATTACCGCGACATCGGCGTCGCAGGCATGGTTGAGGCAGGGCAGCTTCAGCCCCGACTCGATCGACTTCAGCAGTGAGAAGTGGTTGTAGTAGGCGTTGCTGGTCACGCCGTGCGAACCGTAATTGGTGTCGACGATCGCGATCACCTGGTTGGTGTTCGGCGCGGTGCTGTAGTCGTTCTCGTCCCAAATGGTGACGATCGCGGTATGACCGCTCTTCCACACCGGTGAGGCGTGGATCGCGTTGACGAGCTTCTGCACCTCGACATCGCCGCGGGCGATCAGCGCCGGGTTCAGGCCGGCCTGGCTGCCGTCGTCGTTCGGGTCGTAGTTGCAGAACGGGCCGGCATTGCCGCGGCCGTGCTGGTCGTTGCACTGGTTGGGGGCGATGAAGGCATAGGTCGGCACGGCGCCGATGCCGGCGCCGAGATCAGCGAACAGGCCATGGGCGCCACCGAAATCGGCGATCTGGGCGTAGCTGAGCTTCGGGTTCGTGCCTTCCTGGATGTTCTGGAAATAGGCGAAGGGGTTATGCTTCACCGCGTACTGGAAGACGATCCCGGCGCTGGTCACGCTCGGCAGCGACGGCGTGATGGCGGCAAAGTTGGTCAGGTTGGTATAGACGCCGTCGCTGACGTTGACGCCGTCCGGGCCCTGCGGACCGATATCTTCCTGATAGGTCTTCCAGACGCGGCCCTTGGCAACGAGCTGATCGGCGATCGTCTTGCCGGAGATGTTGGTTGCGGCCGGGATCGAGCGGATGCCGTCGATGTTGTTCTCGCCGGGCGCGCCCTGGGTCTCGTTGGTGAGGTCGATCGCCGGAGTCTCGGCGTCGGTGCCGGTGCCGCGGATCGGGCAGATCAGGCCGGTCGGCGGATTGTCGGTCGCAGCCACGCCGGTGGCGAGGTTGGTCAGGCAGGTGGTGTTGTGCCAGTTCGGGTAATTGTCGGTATGGACGCCGAAATTGGAGCCGCCGACGGTCTCAAGATAGTTCGTCAGGCTGGGATGGGCGACCCCGAAGTAGTTGGTCGCGAGGTTCGCTGACTTGGCATACTGGTTGATGAACGGTGCGTTCGGGTTGCCGATGATCTGGCTGTACCCATGATTTTCCATCATGATCACGAACACGTGATCGAGCTGCGGGATGCCCTTGGGTGAGGGGCCTTCGACCGCAAACGCCGAGGTGCTGAGGGCCGCGCTGAGCAGGCCCGCGGCAATCGCGAATGTCTTCATGGCTGTTCGATCCTTATGGGGCTTCGGGACAGACAGGTATTCAAGTACCCGTCGACGTCGCGCGAACTTAGGCCTCAACTGCGTCGGTTACGGGTCAGAACGATTGCGTTTTGGTAACATTCTGTTAACCCGTCAGCGACGTCCCGCCACCCTTCCCCTCCCTGCCGGTTTGCATTCGTGATCGATCTCCTCGCCCATCTCGCCGCGATTCTCGCACCGGTGTTTCTGACCTCGGCGGTCGGGTTCGGCTGGGTCAAGCGCGGCTACAGCTTCGACCAGGGCTTCGCCACCCGGCTCATCGCCAGCCTCGGCACGCCCTGTCTGGTGTTTTCGACCCTGACGCGGATGCATGTCTCGGGGCAGGATTTCCTGACGATGGGCGCGGCGTCGTTGGCCTGCCTGATCGTGTTCTTCATCCTCGGGATCGCCGGGCTGAAGCTCTGCCGCCTTCCCGCCAGCGTCTTCCTGCCGTCGCTGGCCTTCCCGAACAACGGCAATATGGGCCTGCCGGTCTGCCTGTTCGCGTTCGGCGACAAGGGCGTGGCGCTGGCCACGATCTATTTCGCCGTGATCTGCGTGTTCCAGTTCACCCTGGGGCCGCTGCTGTCGTCGGGGCGGTTCAACTTCTCGCTGCTGGTCAAGGCGCCGGTGGTCTATGCCACGCTCGCCTCGATTGCGGTGATCGCCCTGCATCTGAAGGTCCCGGAGTGGCTGCTGAACACGACCGCGCTGTTGGGCCAGCTCTGCGTGCCGCTGATGCTGCTGGCGCTCGGCGTCGCCCTGGCGCAGCTGAAGGTCGCCAATCTCCGCCGCGCCGTGATCGTGTCGCTGCTACGGCTCGGTGTCGGGCTCGCGGGCGGCGTGCTGGTGGCGATCCTGTTCGGCTTCCACGGCGCCGAGCGCGGCGTCGTCATCCTCGAGAGCGCGATGCCGGTCGCGGTCTTCAATTACCTGTTCGCGCTGCTCTACGACAATTCGCCGGAAGAAGTCGCCGGCGTGATCATGGTCTCGACGGCGCTGTCTTACGTGTCGTTGCCGTTTCTGGTCGCGATGGTGATTTGAGTGGGCGCTCGCCGCCCCCTCTTCTCGTCATCCCGGCGAAAGCCGGGATCCAGGCAACAGCCGCGTCCGCGGCGAGAAGACTCTTTTCCGCGCTACCGCGCGTATTCCGCTGGATCCCGGCTTCCGCCGGGATGACGACCGAGTGGATCGAAGAGGAGCGTTCAGCTTCCCGCCTTCCTCACAAACGACTCCATCACCTTCTTCTCGCCTGCATGGTCGAACAGGATGGTGAGCTTGCCGTCTTCGGCGCGGGTGACGCTGCCGGCGCCGAACTTGTCGTGGAAGACGCGGGCGCCAATCGCAAAGGTGCCGGGTTTGGTGAACGTGGTCCGCGTCGCCGCCGGCTCGGAAAAGCCTGAGCCCCGGTTGAAGCGATTGAAGCCGCCCGAGACTGCCTCGGGGAAATGGGTGAACCCGCGATTGGCGGCATTGCCGTAGAGACCGGCCTCGACGTCGCGCTCGACCCCGGTCGTGGGCAATTCGTCGATGAAGCGGGAGGGGAGCGCGCTCTGCCACTGGCCATGAATGCGGCGGTTGGCGGCATAGGAAATCGTCGCCCGCTTGCGCGCCCGGGTGATGCCGACATAGGCGAGGCGGCGCTCCTCTTCCAGGCCGCGCTCGCCGGTCTCGTCGAGCGCGCGCTGGTTCGGGAATACGCCCTCCTCCCAGCCCGGCAGGAAGACGAGGTCGAATTCCAGCCCCTTCGCGGCATGCAGGGTCATCACCGTCACGCTCTCCGCCCCGGCCTCGGCGGCGTTGTCCATGACCAGGCTGACATGCTCGAGGAAGCCGACGAGGGTCTCGAACTCGGCCATGGCGACGATCAGCTCGCGCAGGTTTTCGAGCCGACCCGGCGCTTCGGGCGTCTTGTCGGCCTGCCACATCGCCGTGTAGCCGGACTCGTCGAGCACGATCTTGGCGAGCTCCGTGTGGTTGACCCGGGCTGATTCGCCGCGCCAACGGTCGAAATCGCGGAGCAGTGCTTCGAGGGCCTTGCGCGCCGCCGGCTTCAGCTCGTCGGAGCCGACCAGCAGCCGCGTCGCCTCCATCAGCGGGACCTCGCGATCGCGGGCCAGGCTGTGCAGGGTTTGCAACGTTGTTGGGCCGATGCCACGGCGCGGCGTGTTGACGATACGCTCGAAGGCGAGATCATCTTCGGGCCGCTGGATCAGGCGGAAATACGCCATGGCGTCGCGGATTTCCTGGCGCTCGTAGAAACGCGGACCGCCGATGACGCGATAGGGCAGCCCGATCGCTATGAAGCGTTCCTCGAATTCGCGAGTCTGGAAGCCGGCACGGACCAGCACGGCGACCTCAGACAGCCTGGTGCCGTTGCGTCCGGCCTGCTCGATCTCGTCGGCGACAAACCGCGCTTCCTGCTCGCCGTCCCAGATGCCACGCAGCCGAATCGGCTCGCCGGCACCCGCCGCCGTCCACAGCGTCTTGCCGAGGCGGCCGCGGTTATGGGCGATCAGATGCGCTGCAGCGGCGAGGATTTCCGGGGTCGAACGATAATTCTGCTCCAGCCGGATGATCTCGGCGCCGGGGAACTCATGCTCGAATTTGAGGATGTTGCCGACCTCGGCGCCGCGCCAGCCATAGATCTACTGGTCGTCGTCGCCGACGCAGCAGATGTTGCGGCGGGTCTGGGCGAGCAAGCGCAGCCACAGATACTGCGCGATATTGGTGTCCTGGTACTCGTCGACCAGCAGGTAGTGGAAGCGGTTCTGGTAGTCGGCGAGGATCTCCGGTTTGGCCAGGAAGATCGTCAGATTGTGCAGCAGCAGGTCGCCGAAATCCGCGGCGTTGAGCGCCTTGAGCCGCTCCTGATAGGCGCGGTAGAGCGCCGCCATGCGGCCGCCCGCGTAATCGCCGCCGACCGCGGCGACGACCTCGGCGGCATCGACCTTGTCGGGCGTCAGCCCGCGATCCTTCCAGCGCTCGATCACGCCGAGCACGCCGCGCGGCGCCCAGCGCTTGTCGTCGATCCCGGCCGCCTGCATCAGCTGCTTGACCAGCCGGACCTGGTCGTCCGAATCGAGGATGGTGAAGCTCGAGGTCAACCCCACCACCTCGGCGTGGCGGCGCAGGATGCGGGCCGCCAGCGCGTGAAAGGTGCCGAGCCACAACCCTTCGGTGGCGCCGCCGATCACCCGCTCCAGCCGGTCGCGCATCTCGCGCGCCGCCTTGTTGGTGAAGGTGACCGCGAGGATCTGGCTCGGCCAGGCCTTGCGCAGGCTGAGGAGATGGGCGAGCCGGGTCGTCAGCACCCGGGTCTTGCCGGTGCCCGCCCCCGCCAGCACCAGCACCGGCCCGTCGAGCGCCTCGACCGCGCGACGCTGCGGATCGTTGAGCGAGGCGAGATAGGCGGGGGTCGCGGCGGGAAGAATACTCATGCCTGCGTCATAGCAGCGCCCGGCGCAGGGGGGAATAGGGGTGTGCGGCGAGTGCTCGGGCCCCGAATCGATCGTCCGCGACCCTGGGGTTTGTTCTTGATTCGTACCGCAACCTGACATACGCTATCGACACGCTAGACAACACCTTGAGGGCGGGACATGGACATCGATGCCGGCATGCCCGCGGCCCAACCACGGCGCCTGCCGGTCTGGGAAGTCGCGACTTGGAGTTACGATTACGTCTGGGAACATCGCCGGCGGCTGACGCGTCCGCTGTTCCTCGTCTTCGCCATCGCCTTTGCCGGCAACCTTGCCGATGCCTGTGCCAACCCTGACACCGGCGCCGATGGGACGAAGTCGATGCTTGCCGTCGCATCGAGCTATGGTGTGTCCCTGGTCAGTTCGCTTGTCGCCGCCGCCCTGGCTGTCGGCATCCATCGCTGGGTGCTGCTCGATGAGTTCCGGGCCGGCCTCGACATATTGCGTTGGGATGCGAATTTCCGGCGTTATGTGCTGACGATCATCGCGCTTGGCGCGCTCAGTTTCGGCCCGCTTATACTGGCCGGGTCCGCGGCCGGGTCAATCTTGGAGACGTCGTCGAGTACGCCGCTCGATATCCTGGCTGGCGGGATGTTGTTCCTCGGTTTCACCGGGCTACCGGTGTCGTTCCGCTTCAGCCTCGCTCTCCCCGCGGCCGCCTTGGGTGTCCCGCGGCCGTTCCGGCTTTCCTGGCAAGCCACCCGGGGAAATACTTGGCGGATGATCGGGCTCGCGATCGCGCTGACGCTGCCGTTCGGGATTCTTCAAGTCGTCGCGGCAGTGCTGTCGGGAACGGAAGCTACACCGATCATCGTTCGGTTGCCGGGCTTCGTCGTCACCAGCGTGTTGGACGCGGCTTACGGCGCGGTCTGCGTCGTCTCGCTGTCGCTGAGCTACAACATCCTGGTGGGCGGCGGCGATGGGCGGGGCCACTCACACTAAACTTCCGGCTGCATTTTCCATCGGATGCTGCTACCTATTGAAGGGGATCGCAACGATCCTTCGGGCGGAGGGGATCTGCATGACGATCGACATGACGACATCGGCACCGCGAAAGCTGCCGGTCTGGGCCATCACCACCCGAGCCTATAGCTACGTCTGGGATCATCGGGCGCCCTTCGCGATCCCCATCCTGGTGCTGTTCGTGGCGTTGGTCGCCACCACGATTCTCATGCAATTGCCCTATATCGCCGCGGCGCAGGACGGTGGTTCTGTGCCGATCTCGGCATCGCTGGCTGCCCTCGTCGGCTATATTGCCAAGGTCACCATATCGATCGCCTTCGCCGTGGGCGTTCATCGCACCGTCCTGCTCAGCGAGGGCCGCGAGGGGTTGAGCTTCTTCCGCTGGGACGCGAATTTCCGCCGCTATTTCGTGACCATGCTGCTGATCGTGTTGATCACGGTCGGGTATTTTCTCGCGAGCATGCTTCTCGCCGCCATCGTCGGCGGGATCGGGGTGTTTGTCGGTAAGCTCGTCGGCGGCGGAATCGGCGCCGTGCTGATGATCGTGTTCGGCATCGCCGCGCTGGCCGGCTTCCTCTGGCTTACCGCCCAGTTCAGCAGGGTCATTCTGGCATTGCCGGCGGCGGCGCTCGGCGAGCAAGACGCGATTGCCCTGTCCTGGCGGGTGACGCGCGGCAATGGCTGGCTGTTGCTCGGCGCCAGTTTCCTGGCGGCCCTGCCGGTGTTCGTCGCCACCTTGATCGCCGAGGCGCCCTACATGATCAACGCCATCGCCGACAGGATGGCGCAACCGCACGCCCCGATGACGCCGCCCGGGCTCGGCACGATCGTGGCGCTCGCCCTCATCGGCGCGCTGTCCGCGCCGGTGCTGGTGACTGTGCTGTCGCTCTCCTACGATGTCCTTGCCCGTGGCGGCGGGCCGCGCGACTGACACCCGTAAAATCGGGGTTGCCCCGATCCAACCGCTTCCCTATGATCCGCGCCGCTTCAGGGGGTCCCCACCCCGCGAGCGTCGACGGTGAGGGGCGATGACGGGCATTAGCGCAGCCTGGTAGCGCATCAGTCTGGGGGACTGAGGGTCGTCGGTTCAAATCCGGCATGCCCGACCAAATAAGAGGCCGCTCACCGGTCACAAGGAAGGCCCGCCCACCGGCGGGCCTTTTTCGTTTGTGCCCCCGGCCGAGCGTTGCTCTTGCCTAGCCGATGATTCGCGGCAGGCTGATCAACACCTCGGTCCCCGACGGCTGGGCGCGCCGAATCGACAACGTGCCGTCCTGGAGCTCGATGAAGCGGCGGCTGAGCGCCAGACCGATGCCGAGCCCGCCATTCCCGGAGACCGTCGCCGCACCCGCTCGCTCGAACGGCTCGAACGCCCTGCCGTGCTCGTCGTCACTCATGCCCGGACCATTATCGACAATGCGCAGGACGATCCAGGACTCGGAAACCTCCGTGGAGATCGCGATTCGCCCGTCGCGCGGCGTGTATTTGACGGCATTGCCGAGCAGATGGATCAAGACCTGACGCAGGAGCCGGCGATCGGCGGCGACGACCTCACCCGAGGGCACGTCGACCGCGAGGGTAATCTGTTTATGTGCGGCAGCGACCCGCAAACCCTCGAGCGCCGATCCCACCGCCTGTGACAGCTGCACCGGCTCGATCGCGGCGTCGATCGCGTCGAGATCGGTCTGGGAGATCGCCAGGATGCCTTCGATGACCGCGAGCAGTTGATGCCCGGCCTCGGCGATACTGGCGGGATAGCGCTGCACGGCTTGCGGCAGCCGTTGGGCATCGAGATGCATGATCTCGGAAAAGCCGATCACCGCGTTGAGCGGTGTCCGCAGCTCGTGGCTCATATTGGCGAGGAACATCGATTTTGCGCGATTGGCGGCTTCGGTCGTCGCCAGCGCCCGGGCGTAGTCGTGATTGCGGAGTTCGAGCGCCCGTACGGCCTGCTCGAGATCGCCATGCGCATCGAGCAACGCCCGGAACAGCTTGCCGCGTTCACGCAGCAACAATTGCTGCGACAGGACCTCGACGACGATGATCGCCAACGCCCCGGTCACGATCGCGCCGCGGGCAAAGCTGTCCGCGTTACTGTCGAGCAGGAGCAGCAAGGCGATGATGATGCTTCCGGCACTGACGAACAGCGGTACGATCCGAGTGACGCTGTCGCTGCGGCGGCCGCCCTCCGAGCCCTCTGCTTCGGATCTCTGCACCGCGACGACGGAGAGCCCGAGCCAGAGCGCGGTCACCGAGAAGCAGAGGTTGTAGAGCGTTCCACTCTGCAGCCCGTCGACCAAGGTCAGGTAGTTCCATTTCAGCCAGAGCAGGCCGGTGACGAACAGCGCGGCGACATAGCTCCCCCAGCCCCAGCGTGAGTCCAGCACGAGATGGCGCAGGATCGTCGCGGCCAGAGCGGTCGCCGTGAGCAGACCGAGCGGATAACCGACCAGCACCGCCATCTGAAACGCGCTGTTCGCGCCCTGTTGCGGGACGTAGATCAGCAGCCCGACCACGATCGCGATCGTCGTCAGCGCGACGGCGTCGAGCAGCACCGTCAGCCGCAGCATGCCGGCGAATTGTCGCTTCAGGGTCATTGCCAACGACAGGCTGAGGCCGATCCCGAGCGTCAGGAAAAACGCATCCGAGGGTGCCGGAAACGGATTCCAACCACTGGCGACCTGGATATCCCATAGGGCCTGCCCCACGGCATAACCAGTCAGGGCCAACGGTGCGAGAATGGGCCGGCCGCCGCGGATGATCGAATTCTTTGCCGGCACCCCGAGCCACGCGATCACCGCCGCGAGGGTATAGCCGATCGTCCAATGCGCGTTGTCGAGGATTGTCTTCGTGGCCTGGTTCGGCGTCAGGTGTGCCGCCGCGCCGATCAGCAGGACCAGGGCAAGGCCGAAAAGGAAGACATGGCGGCAAGGTGCGGGCAGGCTGGCCCACGCCCGCGGCGCGTCACCGATCCGCGCGCCGATCGCGCGCAGGACCTTTACCGAGACCGGGTAACGGATTGTTGTCACCCTCCCCACCCTCATCCGCCGATTCCCCCGCAAGGACAGAGTAAGACATAGATGTGGTAAGTAACAATCAGGATTTTATGCCGTATCCTCCACAATGTTTTGCGGTGCAAAACAATGCGATCGGACACATGAATTTTCTACTTCCATCTTTTCTAAAACATTACTTTGGATTGCATTCACAGTCAGAAATAACCATCGCGAATTCGATATCATATTTCCCAATAGGGAACCTCATCGCCCTAAACGCGAGATCTCGATCTTGGGGCAACGATCCATGACCACCGCGATCCCCGCGGCCTCGGCGCGGGCCGCCGCTTCGGCATGGCTGATCCCGAGTTGGAGCCAGACCGTCTTGGCGCCGATCGCGATCGCCTCGTCGACGATGGCCGGAACCGCGTCCGGCTTGCGGAAGACGTCGACCATATCGACCGGCTCGGCGATGTCGCCGAGCGCCGCCACGCAGGTCTCGCCGAGGATCGTGGTCCCCGCGGCCTGGGGGTTGACGGGAATCACCCGATAGCCGTGACGCTGCAGGAATTGCATGACCTCGTAGCTGTCGCGGTTCGGCTTCGGGCTGGCGCCAACCAGCGCGATGACCCGGGTCCGGGCGAGAATGTCGGCGATGTAGGAATCGGCGTAATGATCGTGACGCATGCGAGGTTTCTCCGTTGATGCCCTGTCATCAGGTCAATTATTGCCTGATAAATCAAAGTCTTGTTTGTTTCATACTATAATACCGCAATGCTACGACTCTCTAATCGTTGCGTTTTCTGTTGACGGTCGCTGATACCTCCTGTATCGACGCGCCTTCCAAAGGGTTGGCGCGGCGTGCGTCCGCCTTTCGATGCACTTCGAAATGAGTTCGTGATCGATGAGTACCTATACCTCCAAGCCGTCCGACTTCGACAAGCGCTGGACGTTGATCGACGCCGATGGGGTGGTCCTCGGCCGCCTCGCCGTGATCATCGCCAATCGCCTGCGCGGCAAGCACAAGCCGACCTTCACCCCGCATATGGATGATGGCGATTATATCGTCGTGATCAATGCCGAGAAGGTGCAGCTGACCGGCAACAAGCGCAAGGACGACATCTTCTACTGGCACACCGGCTTCGCCGGCGGCATCAAGGGTCGCTCGAAGGGCCAGATCCTCGACGGCAAGCACCCCGAGCGGGTGATCGAGAAGGCCGTGGAGCGCATGGTGCCGCGCGGGCCGCTCGGCCGTAAGGTCATGAGCAACCTGCGGGTCTATGCCGGCCCCAGCCATCCGCATGAAGCGCAGCAGCCGGAAGTCCTGGATGTCGCCGCGCTGAACACGAAGAACAAGCGAGTCGCCTGAAATGTCTGATCTCTCCTCTCTCGGTACGCTGAAGACGGTCCTGGCCCGCTCGCGCGTCGCCGCCACGCCGGTCGAAGAAGTCGAAGCCGTCCAGCCGAAGATCGACGCCCAGGGCCGTGCCTACGCCACCGGCAAGCGCAAGGACGCGGTCGCCCGCGTCTGGATCAAGCGCGGTTCCGGCAAGCTCACGATCAACGGCAAGGACGCGACGGTGTATTTCGCCCGTCCGGTGCTGCGCATGATCCTGGCCCAGCCCTTCGGCTTCGCCGATCGCGTCGGCGTCTATGATGTGTGGTGCACGGTGTCGGGTGGTGGCCTCTCGGGCCAGGCCGGCGCGGTTCGCCATGGTATCTCCAAGGCGCTGACATATTTCGAGCCGGATCTGCGTCCTGTCCTGAAGTCGCATGGCTTCCTGACCCGCGACAGCCGCACCGTCGAGCGCAAGAAGTACGGCAAGGCGAAGGCCCGCCGCAGCTTCCAGTTCTCGAAGCGCTAAACCGGATCGCCGCGTCTTCGGACGGGGCCCAAAGAAAAAGGGGTTGGACCCAAGGTCCAACCCCTTTTCTGTATCCGCGGAGACGGCGGGCTACATCAGCAGCGGGCGGCGTCGTGCCCCCAATGCAGTCAGCCCCAGCAGGGCGGCGCCGAACATCACCAGCGACCCCGGCAGCGGCACCGTCGAGATCGTGCCGCCGAACGACGTAGACTCGCCCACCGCCAGATTGACGATCCCCGCGAACAGCAAGGTGTACTTACCGGCCGGAAGGTTGGCGAAATACGGGGTATCGATCGGCCCGAGGAAGGCCGGAACATCGATATTGGTCAAACCCGTCGCGGTCGCCAGCGGCTCCAGGGTCGGCGTGCCCTTGATCCATGCCCAGGTCTGGCCGGGCGAACTCGGCACGTACTGGATGTAGGAGGCGGCGCCGAGATTGAAGGTGAAGCCGGCGACATAGGCCGGCACGGTGCCGGTCTGGCTGCCATGCGGGGTCACGGTGAAGGGGACGCTGTCGAGCGTCTCGGTCACGACGTCGCTCGTCACCAACCCGGCCTGGGTCTGCGACAGGTTGACGGTCAGGCCGGCCGTCTGGCCGTCGATGATGTTGAAGGGATTGTAGCCCGACAGGTTGCCGATGCCGACGTCGTCGAAGGACAAGGTGAGGATCGGGGTCGCGTTGGCACTACCGGATCCGGCAGCAAGCAGGGTTCCGATGGCCAGGGCTGCGCCTGCCATGCGGGAGGAAATGCGCTTCATGGTAAATTCCTTGTTGGCGTTTTGCTGCGTAAGGAAAAGTACTGCGCGGATCGTGTCAGCAGAATTGGCGGATCGGGGCGTCGCGAGGATGGCCCCAACTTGCAATCCTGCAATGGTATCTGAGGGTGGTGACGGCGTCGACAGCACCGGGCCGGAAATTAGATGGAGTATTTTGGAGCAGATCGCTGCCGGCTTCCGGTGATGGCGCAATTCTGGGCAACGGCGGCGGCGCGCCAGCGTCAACGCGCGATCACGCTGGTTTTTCGCCCGGGATCTCGGCAAGAATGGCGACAGTGGCGCCGCGCGCGCCGGCCCCTTGTCCCCTGCAGTCGCGGAGTTTCGGCGATGTCCCCTGTTCCTCACACCATCGCACCGGCAGTAGACGACCGCGACACCGGGCCCGCGCCGGCGCAGCTGCGTCGTCCCTGGCAGACCCCACGGGTGATCATCGGTCAGGAAGGCGCCGAAATCGCCGCGGCCGAAGGGCTCGGCGAACTGCTGGGCCACGGCTTCTTCGTTAGCTCCTGAGCGACCGCTCGCGCCGTTTCAGCCTTTGACGAAGACGACGCTGAGATTGTTCGCGGGCATCTCGGTCACCTGCGGCGGCGCGAATCCCGCGGCCGCGGCAAGTTCGGCGACATCCTCCAGCAGCCGCAGGCCCCAGGCCGGGTTGCGGGCTTTCAGATCCTGATCGAAGGCCTCGTTGCTCGGCTCGAGGTCCCGCCCCGCGCGGCGATACGGCCCGTAGAGGAACAGTGGCGCCCCTGCCTTCAGCAGCCGGCCGGCGCCGGCGATCAGACCCCGCGTCGCCGCCCAGGGCGCGATGTGGATCATGTTGATGCAGACGATCGCGTCGGCCAGCGCGATCGGCCAGTCCGCGGCGGCGGCGTCGAGCCGGAGCGGCGGCATGACATTGCCGAGCCCGACTGTCTCGACCCAGGCGGCGATACTGCTCAACGCCGCCGGTTCGGGATCGCTCGGCTGAAAGATCAGCGCCGGCAGCGCCGCCGCGAAATGGACGACGTGTTCACCAGAGCCGCTGGCGATCTCCAGCACCGTACCGCGCGCCGGGAGCAGCGGCCGCAGCACCGCCAGGATCGGCTCGCGATTGCGCGCGGCGGCAGGGGCAACGCGGCGATGGTCGGGCAATACCGGCTCCTCACATATCTGGATCAGGCGTGATCATAGGCCCGCTCGCCATGAATGGCGACATCGAGACCCTCGCGCTCCTCGTCATCGCTGACACGGGTGCCGACGAACACCTTCAGCACCTTGACCAGGAAATAGGTTACGCCGACGGTCCACGCCAGGGTCACGGTAACGCCGAGTAGCTGCGCCGTCGCCTGGGCGCTGAGATCCATGCCCGGGGCAAATCCGCTGCCGCCGAGCCGCGGCAGCATGAACACCGCCACCAGCAGCGAGCCGAGCATGCCGCCGACGCCATGGACGGCGAAGACGTCGAGCGAATCATCGATGCGGAAGCGCCGCTTGACGGCATCGGTGACGAAGAAGCAC
>CAIUCF010000150.1 GCA_903897565.1 uncultured Rhodospirillales bacterium
CCTGCCCTGGCCGGGGGCGCCGCTCGCGATCGCCTCGGCGCTGCTGTTCGGCGCCAGCACGCCCTTCGCCAAACTGCTGCTCGGCAACGGTATCAGCCCGCTCGTGCTCGCCGGATTGCTGTATCTCGGCTCCGGGATCGGTCTCGCAATCTTCCAGCTCGCCCGCCGTGGCCTCGGCGGCACCCCGACCGAGGCGTCATTGCACCGCGCCGACCTGCCCTGGTTGGTGGCGATCGTCGTCAGCGGCGGCGTGATCGGTCCCGCCCTGCTGATGCTGGGCCTCGTAACGACCCCGGGCTCCTCGGCATCGCTGCTCCTCAACCTCGAAAGCCTGGCGACGATGGTTATCGCCTGGGTGGTGTTTCGGGAAAATGTCGATACCAGGCTGCTGCTCGGCGCCGCCGCGATCCTGGCCGGGGCGTTGGTGCTGTCGTGGCAGGGTGGCCCTAGGGGTCTCGGCTATGGCTCGCTGGCCGTTGCCGGTGCGTGCCTTGCCTGGGGCATCGACAACAACCTGACCCGCAAGCTGAGCGCCGCCGATCCGGTGCAGATCGCGTTGATCAAGGGGCTCTGTGCCGGTGCGACGAATCTCGGCCTTGGCGTGACGACCGGCGCTGTGCTGCCGGGCGCGGCGGAAATGGCCGCCGCGGGCGTGATCGGCTTGCTCGGCTATGGCGTGAGCCTGGTGTTCTTCGTGCTAGGCCTGCGCCATCTCGGCGCCGCCCGCACCGGTGCCTATTTCTCCACCGCGCCCTTCGTCGGCGCGATCGTGGCGATCGCGATCCTGCACGAACCCATCACCTGGCAACTGGGCATCGCCGGGCTGCTCATGGCGATCGGGCTCTACCTGCACCTCACCGAATCACACGAGCACAGCCATCGCCATGCGCCGATGCGGCACGAGCATCGCCACAGCCACGACCCGCACCACCAGCACGCCCACGACGGCGAGGATCCGCCGGGCGAACCCCACAGCCACTGGCACGAGCACCGCCCGATCGCCCATAGCCATCCGCATTATCCCGATCTCCACCATCGCCACCCGCACGCTCATGGCTGAGCGATTTTCGGCGATTGCTAGCGCTTTTCGGGTCCGACGACCTCGCCATCCTCTTTCGTAAAGCTGCCGACGGCGTCCGCCGGCAGCAGCTCGAGGACCCGTTCGGAAGGCCGGCACAGCCGTGTGCCCTTCGGGGTCTCGACGATCGGCCGGTTGATCAGGATCGGATGCGCCAGCATCGCATCGATCAGCGCGTCGTCGCTCAAGCCGGGATCGCCGAGGCCGAGTTCGGCGTAGGGTGTTCCCTTCTCCCGCAGAATCTCGCGCGGCGAGCCGCCCATCGCCGCGATCAGGGCGACCAGCTTATCGCGGCTCGGCGGGGTCTTGAGATATTCGACGACCACCGGCTCCTCGCCGCTCTGGCGGATCATCGCCAGCGTGTTGCGGGAGGTCCCGCAGGCCGGGTTGTGATAGATCGTGATGGTCATCGGACTGCCTTCGCCTGTTGCCCCGCCGTGCCGACGCGGGTCCCGCGTTCATACCAGCCCTTGCTGCGGTTGACGATCCAGACCACGGTCAGCATCACCGGCACCTCGACAAGCACGCCGACGACCGTCGCCAGCGCCGCGCCCGACTGGAAGCCGAACAGGCTGATGGCCGCGGCGACCGCCAGCTCGAAGAAATTGCTGGCGCCGATCAGCGCCGACGGCCCGGCGACGCAATGCTGCTCGCCGGCCCAGCGATTGAGCAGATAGGCGATTCCGGCGTTGAGATAGACCTGGAACAGGATCGGCACCGCCAGCAAGGCGATCACCAGCGGCTGGGCGATGATCTGCTCGCCCTGGAAACCGAACAGCAGGATCAGGGTCGCGAGCAGCGCCAGCAGGGACAGCGGCTGGATTCGCTGCAGCAAGGCCGTGAGCGCGGCCTCACCGCCCCGCCGCAACCGACGATGCCGCAGGAACTGCGCCAGGATCACTGGCACGACGATGTAGAGGAGCACGGACAGGGTCAGGGTCGCCCAAGGCACCGTGATCGCCGACAGGCCGAGCAACAGGCCGACGATCGGGGCAAAGGCGACGATCATGATCGCGTCGTTGAGGGCGACCTGCGACAGGGTGAAATGCGGCTCGCCGCGGGTGAGGTTCGACCAGACGAAGACCATCGCGGTACAGGGCGCCGCCGCGAGGATGATGAGACCCGCGATGTAGGAGTCGATCTGCAGCGCCGGCAGCCAGGGCCTGAACAGATAGCCCACGAACAGCCAGGCGAGCAACGCCATCGAGAACGGCTTGATCGCCCAATTGACGATCAGGGTCACGCCGATCCCGCGCCAATGCGCCGTCACCGACCTCAACGCCGAAAAATCGATGCGGATCAGCATCGGGATGATCATCAGCCAGATCAGCACGGCGACGGGCAGGTTGACGCGCGCAATTTCGACGGCGCCGATCGCCCGGAACATGCCGGGCAGCATTTGCCCGAGCGCCACGCCGGCGACGATGCAGAGAGCGACCCAGAGGGTCAGGAAGCGCTCGAAGATCGACATGGCCTGACTCAGGAAACCGGCGACATCGGCGTGCAGGACAGCGCGTCGCCATCGTCCTGCGGCATGCAAGCCGTCAAATCGGCGATCAGGCTGCCGCAGAGTTCGCTGCGCCCACCGCAGCAATCCTTGACGAGGAAACCGATGACGCCGCGCAGGGTCTGCAGCGAGGCGCGGTAGATGATCGACCGACTCTGCCGCTCCGACGCGACCAAGCCGGCCCGCGCCAGGATGCCGAGATGAGTCGACAGCGTGTTGTGGCGTAGCCCGAGCCGCCCGGCGATCTCGCCTGCGGCCAGGCCATCGGGCTCGCTGCGCACGAGGGTCCGGAACACCTCAAGACGGGTCGGTTGCGCGAGCGCGGAGAAAGCGGCGATGGCAGCAATTTTATCCATATGTCGAGACTAGTCGACATATGGATAAAATTCAAGAACCCCGTGACTGTTCCGCGGCACGATCGTCCCGTCGGGCCAGGGCTGACAACCCGTCGATCCCCACCGGGGCCCTCGCAAGCCAAGGGATCAGCGCGCAGCGCCGCGCCAGCAGATTGGCGATCCGGGTAATATAGGGGGCCTCGTAGCGACCGCGTTCTTCAAGCATCGGGTCCCTCGTCTCGCTGGCGAGAATGCTTTGCTCGATGACCCAGGCGAAGGGCGCAATTCCGGCCCGCGCGAGATCCTCCTGGAGACGCTCGGCTTCGTGGACGGGCGTCGCCTCCGCCAGCGTTACGATCACGACACGGGTGAAGGCCGGATCACGCAGACGGGGCAACAATTGACGCACCGCCGGCGGCATGTCGGCCTGCGTCCGCGACACCTCGCGGTGGTAGGCCTCGGCGGCGTCGAGCAGCATGATGGTGTGGCCAGTGGGCGCCGTATCGAGCACGACGAAGCCTTCGCGACCGGCATCGACGGTTCGGGAAAAGGCCTGGAAGATGGCGATTTCCTCGGTGCAGGGTGAGCGGAGATCTTCCTCCAGCATAGCCTTCCCAGCCGCGTCGAGCTTGGCGCCGGCCTTGGCGAGCACGTCGTCGCGATAGCGCGCCACCTCGGCCTCGGGATCGATCCGTGCTAAAGTCAGGCCGGGGATCGCTCCGTCGACCGCGCCGCCGATATGCGCGGCGGGGTCGGTCGTCGACAGGATGACCGAATGACCACGCTGGGCGAGCGCGACGGCAATCGCCGCGGCGACCGTGGTCTTGCCGACGCCACCTTTGCCCATCGTCATGACCACGCCATGCCGGGACTGGGCGATCTCGTCGATGAGCACCCCGAGCCCGGGCGGAAGCTCGCCGGGGACGGATCCCGGCGCGGGCGCGACATCGACGCTGTCCGGATCTGCCAGCGCCCGCAATCCCGCCAAGCCGACGGTGCCGCGAGGCAGGAACGGCGTCTCCGTACGCGGCAGATCGACGAGCCCACGCGGCATGGTCGCGATCGCGGTGGCCCCCCGCGCCGTCATTGCATCGGCGATGGCGTCGCCGGGCGCCCTTGCGGTGAAGATGCCGTTCACGGCCAGGCGTAGATTGGTGACGCCTAGTTCCGCCAGTTCGCGCCGCGTCCGCTCGGCCTCACGCAGGGCGGCGAGATCGGGTCGGGCGACCAGCACCACCGATGTCAGCAGCGGGTCGGATAGATGGGCGACGGTCGCGGCATAGAGCGATTTCTGCTTCTCCAAGCCGGCCAACGGCCCGAGACAGGATGCACCGCCGCTCGACGAGGCGATGAAGCCGCTCCATGCCGACGGCAAGGTCAGGAGCCGCAAGGTATGCCCGGTCGGCGCCGTGTCGAAGATCACGTGGTCGAAACCGACGGTC
>CAIUCF010000151.1 GCA_903897565.1 uncultured Rhodospirillales bacterium
CCTCATGGCCCCAGCGAATCTCGACATTCGGCAGCGCCCGTAACGCGTCCAGCAGGATCTCTTCGGCGTGATATTGCTGCAGGTTGATGAAGCCCGGCATCTGCTGGTCCTTCACCGGCAGCATGTCGAACTGGTAGATCGGCGTGGGGTCGGCGCCGCGGAACACCTTGCCGACGTTCCAGATCACGCCCTTCTCCACCATCCGACGGGCGACGCCGAAGCGGTTCCAGATGTCGAGCGTCCGCTTCGAGAAGCAGATCGCCTTCGAGCCCGCGGCGATGAAATGCAGCCGGGTGGCGATCGTCACCTGTCGCCCCAGCCGCGCGAGACCGAGCGCAACCGTCAGCCCGACCGGGCCGGCGCCGACGACGAGTGTCTCGCGACTCTCGGTCGTCTCAGGTGCAGGGGTCGGGGCGAACTCTTTCCACACCGGGATGCCCGAGATTACGGACATGGCGCTCAGTCCTGGAGCTGAGCCCAGACTTCGCGATCGCGCTCCATCGTCCAGATTCGCGGCCAGTCCATGCCGTCGAACTCATCCCAGAGCCGCTGGACGTTGAAGGGCAGGCAATGTTCGAAGATCGGCCAATGGCCGAATTTCGGCGCCAGCGCCGCATGGGTCGCTTCGAAGGCCTGGCGCAGCGTGCCGCCGCGCGCATGGGCGGCGCCGACATGCTCGATCATGCCGTTGAGAAACTCCCGGGTCTGCTCGATCGCGGCGTCGCAGGCGGCGACGCCCTTGGCGACCGGGCCGCGGCCGCCGACGATGTTTTCGGCACGGAAACCCTTGACCCTGTCGAGCGTCGTGTTCGCCCATTCCTTGTGGAAGGCGTCGCCGGTATAGAGCGCGGCGCTCGCCTCGACGAGGTCGCCGGCGAACATGGTCTTGCTCTTGTCGTGCCAGGCGATGATGTCGCCCGCGGTATGGCCGCGGCCGCAGAACTGCAGGTCGATGCGGCCGCGCTCGCCGCCGAGCTCGATCGTCATGTGGTCGTCGAAGGTCAGGTCGGGCCAGGTCAGGCCGGGGATCGTCTCCGGCTCCTTGAACAGCCTCGGCATGCGGCCGAACTCGCTGGCCCAATCCTGCATGCCGCGCTCCTCGATCAGCTTGCGGGTGGCGCCGCTGGCGATGATCGCGTCGGCTTCGAAGGCACTGGCGCCCAGGACGCGGACGGCGTGGTAATGGGTCAGCACCAGATAGCGGATCGGCTTGTCGGTATGCTGGCGGAGCTTGATCAGCCAATCGCGGGCGGCGACCGGGGTGGCACGGGCCTCGAAGCACACCAGGAAATCCTCGCCCTCGATGGCGCCGACATTGGGATCGCCTTCTGCGGTCAGGGCGTAGACGCCATCGGCGATGACCTCGAGCGTTTCCTTCTTTTCGGCGAGGTCGGCAGAAGAGGCGAAGGGCTTGGCCATGGTGATCTCCTCAAAGGCGCGCTCCCGGAGGCGGGGCGTCGGTCTTGGATTGGTTTCTCCGGTGATAATGCGTATCGTTGCCGCTGTCTGTCGTCAGGTCTGATGACACGGCGATACTCCAAGATCCTGCAAGGGACATTCTCGCCATGGCCTCCGGGCTCGGAATTGCGCTTGAGACCTACGATGCCCTGCTGAGTGCCACCGGCACCGCGGCGCTGGCCCCGACCCTGTTCGAGGCGATCGACCGGGTGATGCCGGTGCGGGAGATCTATGGCTTCGAGCTGCGGCCAGGTTCGCCGCCATCGCCGATCGTCTCGCTGGGCCGCGGCAGTGGCGCCGCCGGTCGCGTCGATGCCTATACCCTGCGCTATTACGCTGGCGATCCCCTGGGTGTCGCGATGCGGCGGACGCGGCCTGGCTTCGCTTTGCAGCTCCATCGCATCGATCCACGCGACATCGAGGACGTCGATTATCGCTATGAATGTTACGAGCAGCCGCGTTTCGGCGAGAAGATCAGCTTGGTGATGGAACGCGGCGACAGCTGGCTCGTGTTGAGCCTGTTCCGGCCCGTCGCCCAGGATCGGCTCTCGGACACTGCGCGCGAACGGCTTCGCGAGTTGGGTGGACTGGCGTTGCCGATGCTGGCGAAGCATCGCGAGTTGACCGGGGCACGTG
Organism: uncultured Rhodospirillales bacterium; assembly: GCA_903897565.1. GTDB lineage: Bacteria > Pseudomonadota > Alphaproteobacteria > ATCC43930 > CGMCC-115725 > CAIXXC01. Next base: position 2,095 of record CAIUCF010000151.1, read on the forward strand.
GCCAGAGCGGGGAAACGTTTGTCGACCGAGTAGAGGCTCGCCTCGGCTACTCTCACCCGAGCTTGACCGCCCGTGAGCGGGCGGTGTGCGCGCGGACCCTGGGCGGTATGACAGCGGAAGCGACCGCGCTCCAGCTCGGGATCAGTCAGGCCAGCGTTCTCACCTATCGTCGGCGCGCCTATCAGCGGCTCGGCATCTCCAGCATTCACCAGTTGCTGCCGGCGCTTGGCGTCTAGTTCCTCGCCCCGCCTAGAGCGATAGCCCCGACCGGCGACGCGTGCCGAAGGCGATCACGCCGACCATTGCCGAGCCGAACATGATCAGCGAACCGGGGAGCGGAACTGCCGAGATCTCACCGCCAAACGTCGTCGGGCCCTGGGCGCTGTCACCCACGCCGGACAGCAGAAGCGTGTATTTGCCGGCCGGGAGGCTCGCAAAGTGCGACAGGTTGGCCGGGCCTACCTGCTCACCCGGGGTGACGACGTCATGGGAGAGGGTCGGCGCGCCCTTCGTCCACGTCCAGATCTGGCCAGGGGTTGAGGGAACGTACTGAATGTAGGAAGCGACGCCGAGATTGAAGGTGAACCCGGCGAGGAAGGAAACCTGATGGTAGCCGGTAGAGGCGGCGAGGTCGACCTTGCTGCCGCGCTGCGTCAGGGTGAACGGCAACCCGTTCAGGGACTCTACGACGCTATTGGTCGTGATCAGGATGTCAACAGGACCGGGGCCGGGTTGGCAATTACACGCCTTGTCCCAGGTCAGCCCTACCCTGAGCCCGGCGGTCTGGCCGTCCAGAATATTGAACGGGTTGTAGCCGGAGAGATTGCCGAAACCGACATCGTCGTAGGAGACGTCGCCGTAAGAGACGGTCGTGGCATTGGCAGCCGCGGACGAACCCATCACGGCAACCGTGAATAGCCCGAAACCTGCGAGGCCATTCCGAAGCTTCGACATATTCTGTCTCCCTGAAAGGATTGGCGGCCGCCACCGAGGCTGCCGGCCGCCGCCGCCGAGGCTAGTTGATCTTAATTTTCTTCTGGGCCTGGATATTTTCAGGCTTTTTCGGGATCTTGACCCGCAGGATGCCGTTCTCGAACTTGGCTTCGATCGCATCGGGGTTGGCCCCTTGGGGGAGGTAGAACGAGCGCTGGAAGCTGCCGTAGGAGCGCTCGGCACAAACGAAGTTCTTGTCCTTGCGTTCGCTTTCGACCTTCTTCTCGCCCTTGAGAAACAGCGTATCGCCCGACATCGTGAGGTCGATATCGCTTTCCTTTAGTCCCGGGAGTTCGGCGGAGACGTGATACTCCGTCTCGGTTTCCCAGAAATCGACGACCGGGAACCCGGGCCCGAACGGGTCGAGCTCGGTCCACAGATTGGCCGCACGATTTGGCGAGAGCAGACTGGGAAGGCCACGCGTGAAGCGGTCGAACAGGTCGTTCATGTCGTGACGGAAGGTGTCGAAGACATTGCGGGTGATGGGCGCAGGCGGCGCGCTCGGAGCGGTCTTCGCGAGGGTATCGGGCATGATGAATTCTCCCCTGAAATCTTCGGGCTGTCCTTTCCACCCGAGGCACGACGGTCCCGATGGCGCGGCGCCGTGGCCGCCAAGGGTGGCCGACCAGGAGAGATTAGTAAGAAATGAGCCGGACGACAGGATCGGCTTGTGCTTAGGGATTACTACCCATGGTCAGCGGATGTGCTGAATCCTGCTACGTCGTCGGGCGCTTGCGCTGCAGCCCGGTGCGCTTGCATTCAGCGACGAGCTCGCCGCGCTGGTTGAAGGCGCGGTGCTGGAAGATGACGATCCCGGCGTTCGGCCGCGACTTGCTCTCCCGCAGTTCCAGGATTTCGGTCTCGACGTTGAGCGTGTCGCCATGGAAGACCGGGGCGGGGAAGCGAATCTCGTCCCAGCCGAGATTGGCGATCGAGGTGCCGAGCGTGGTCTCGGCGACCGTGACCCCGACCATCAGGCCCAGGGTGAAGGTGGAATTGACGATGCGCTGACCGAACTCGGTGTTTTCGCGGCAGTATTCCTCGTCGAGATGGAGATGCTCTGGGTTATGGGTCAGTGCTGTGACGAAGACGTTGTCCATCTCGGTCACGGTGCGGCGGATCGGATGCTTGAAGATCTGTCCGACATGCATTTCATCGAAAAAGAGCCCGGCCATGATGTCTCCCTGGATGGTTTCGCCTGATTAGGTGGATGGATCGCGGTCGAGACGAGCCCGCAATCCCGCGAGCGTCGTGACGCCGTCGGCGTCG
>CAIUCF010000152.1 GCA_903897565.1 uncultured Rhodospirillales bacterium
AACGCCTGGAGCGCGGCCTGCGAGGCCGTCGCGGTCGAGGCCACGATCGAGGCGACGTCAACATGCGAGCCGGGGCCGAACCAGATGCCGTTGGGGTTGGCCAGCACGACCTGGCCGTTCGACTTCAGGCTGCCGAAGATGCTCGACGGGTCGGCGCCTACGACCTGGTTGAGGGTCAGCGAGCTGGCATTCGGCTGGTTGATGGTGACGGTGTTGCCGGCCCCGATCGAGAAGCTCTGCCAGTTGATCGCGGTGCGATCATACGTCGTGGTGACGTCGAGGCTGCCGGGGATGTTGGACTTGATGGTCGCTGCACCGACCACGACCGTGCCACCTTGCGGCAGCACCGGGGTGTCGGCGCGGGCGACGAAAGGATGCGAAGCCGCAGCCAACCCCGCGAGGGACACCACCAGGGCTGTGCTTCCATGCAGGGCGCGCCAAAGCTGCGATCCGCTAAAGGTACGTCTCATCTTGGACCTCCTATGAACCGACGATCACCAGATCGGCCGGCTCGCCGAGTACCGCCTAGAAACTGGCGATAAACGAGAAATAGAACCGCGGCGCGTTGGGGTCACCCAGATGACCCACGAAGATCGCCGGCGGGCGCGTGAGAGGCTTGGCAATCTCGAATGTCGTCAGGTAGCCGCCGCGCAATGCGAAGCGCGCGCCACCACCGAGCGACGCCAGCGTGGCATGGCTCTGAGCGCCGCTATTGAGCGAGAACGGGTAACGGCTGCGGACATAGCCGGTGTCGTAGAAGGCGAAGAATTGCGCCGTCTGGAGTCGGTAGAAGGCCAGGCCATAGGTCGCCTGGAATTCGAGCTTCGCGGCGACGCCATTGTCGCCCGTCAACTCCGACGGATCATAGCCGCGGCCGAAAGCGGCGCCGCCGACACCGAATTGTTCGGCCGACAGCAGCGACTGCCCCGGCGTGACTTGGCCCGTGACCGCAGCCAACACGGCGTAGGGGCCGGTAATGGCTTGCAAGCGCGACGCGGTCGCCGTCAGCTTGGTAAAGTCGGTACGGCCGAACTTCTTCGAGATGTTGGCGCGCTCCGGCCGCGAGGCATTGGCCATCCGCAAGCCGTGGCTGAGCTGAACCGACACGTCGTTGCGGCCGCCATAGGAGTCGGTGAGGCTGTACGAGCCGCCGAAGCGCAGGACCCAGAGCTTGTCGTTGGATGAGGGCGCGGTATCGGCGCCGGGCGGGGTCAGGACGCTGACCGAATCCTCGTAGTTGAGCCCGCCGGAGACCGACAGCGTCTGCGCCCGACTGCGGATCAGCACCTTCTGTAGGCTGACCGTCACTGCGTCACCCTGGGTATGCGGCTTGAACTGCGAGAGCGTGTAACCGGGGCGCGCCCGGGTCCGGTTGGCATCGACGATCAGGCTCAGGCCATGGGCATCGAGCGGAACGGTGGCCGTGACGCCGAACAGCTGCAACTCGCGAATGCTGGGCGTGGTTGATACGCGCGCGGTCAGGCGCTCGCCATGACCCAGAGCATCGTTGAGGCTGGCCACGACGGTACCTTCCCAGGGTCCGATATAGGCCGTGCCCTGGTTGTCCACCGCCACCTGGGTGTCGACGAGCTTATGCGTGGAGACCAGGGTAAGGTCGGACGCCCCGGGCACCGTGGTCGAGGGCGACAGCACCGCCCGCACCGAATAGCCCGGCAGGTCGTTGGCGAGCAGCAGATAGCGCTCGAGATCGGCGGAATTGAGCGGACGAGACTGCGTCAGCTGATCCGCATACTCGCGCAGCCGCGGGGTCGTCGCCCCTTGAATCTTGACCTGGCCGAGGAAGCCTTCGATCACCTGAATGCGGATGACGCCGCCGCGAATGTGCTGCGCCGGCACGACCGCGCGCGACAGCAGGTAGCCGTCCTTGCGGTAGCGCTCCGTGATGCGATCGGCCCAGGCGTAGAGGTCGGCGACGCTGACCGACTTGCCGATCGAGGCGCCGTAAAGCGATTTGAAGACGCTCGGCGGATACACCGTGGCGCCGGAGACGATGACGTCGTTCAGCGCGAATGTCGCCCCCGCCGCCCCTTTCGGCACTGTCTGGCTCGGCGGCGGCACGACGATCTCGGGCAATGCGAGCTGCGGCGACTGCGGAAGGGGTATCTGGCTGGGAATGCGTCCCGGCGACACCGAGCCCGGCAGCGACGGTGGGGTTTGCGCCTGAGCCGCACTCACGAGCAGGGACAGCGCCGTACCACACACGAGAGCGCCGCCCAGTCGCGCAGATCTTTTCAGCCCCGAAGATACACGCGCGCCCGCGATCAATGTGCAAGCCACCGGACCATATCCCCCCAGAAATTTCCCCGCGGCAGCCCACCCCGATGGGCGCACGCGACGGGACCCTATTCCGACATTATCATCTTAAACTACCGTTAACTCTACTTATACCGTCGGGTCCGCGAAAATCCAAACGGCGATTTGGAGCGGTATCGCAGGTTTTCGGCGCGTCACACCGACGCGGTGGGGTTGAGAGCGCGGCAGGAGGCTTCGTATTGGTCGCCGATGAAGGCAGGCCGCTTATAGAGGCCCTTCAACCAGCTGGCGAGCAGGCAGAGTTCCTCGAGCCGCACCACCTCGTCGAGGGTGCCGCCGGGAAATCGGATCGCGAAGGCGTCGGCGATGAACTCGAGCACGCGCTCGACCTGATCGATCGACAGGCCGATATCGGTCTCAAGCACCGCGGTCCGGGTCAAGACGGCTTCTTCGACACCGTACTCGTCGCGGATCAGCTTCACGATCCAGCGGAACAGATGCATCCAATTGGTCACGTCGGCTGTACTGCTGGCCACTCGCCTCGCCCCATCGACCCTTGCGAGCGGCGGGGATTGCCGCTCCAGAGAGCAAGACTTAGCGGCGTTAGATGACCAATTCGTATACGAGGGTATGCCGAATCAGGCGCTCGCGGATTTTCGCGGCCGCAGGCTCTCGGACTTGAGCTGGCCGCAGGCGGCCAGAATGTCGCGCCCGCGAGGCGTCCGCACCGGCGAGGAATAGCCGGCGGCATTGACGATATCGGCGAACGCGTCGATCGCCGATTTGCTCGGGCATTCATAAGGCGCGCCGGGCCAGGCGTTGAACGGGATCAGATTGACCTTGGCCGGAATCCCGCGCAGCAGCCGAACCAGCTCCCGCGCCTCAGCCGGCGAATCATTGACACCCTTCAGCATCACGTATTCGAAGGTGATGCGGCGGGCATTGCTCGACCCCGGGTAATCGCGGCAGGCATCGAGCAGCTCGGCGATCGGATATTTCTTGTTGAGCGGCACGATGACGTCGCGCAGCTCGTCGGTCACCGCATGCAGCGACACGGCGAGATTGACGCCGAGCTCCTCGCCGCAGCGCCGCATCATCGGCACGACGCCGGCGGTCGACAGCGTGATCTTGCGCTTCGACAGCGACAGTCCCTCGTGATCCATCACGATCTTCAGGGCGGCGGCGACATTGTCGTAATTATAGAGCGGCTCGCCCATCCCCATCATCACGATGTTGGTGATCTGGCGGTCCGGCGCGAGATTGCCGGCGCCGGTCTTCTTCGAGCCGTAGGGCCACTCGCCGAGATAGTCGCGCGCCGTCATCAGCTGCGTCACGATCTCGCGCGCCGTCAGGTTGCGCACCAGAGTCTGCGTCCCGGTGTGACAGAACTTGCAGGTCAGGGTGCAGCCGACCTGGCTGGAGACGCAGAGCGTACCCCGGTCCTCCTCGGGGATATGCACCGTCTCGACTTCCTGTCCGTCGGGGTATTTCAGCAGCCATTTGCGGGTGCCGTCGATCGATTGCAGATCCTTGCTGGCAACGGGCCGGCCGATGACGAAGCCCTCGGCGAGGCGGTTGCGGAAATCCTTGGACAACGTCGTCATGTGTTCGAAATCGACGACGCCGCGCGAATAGATCCAGTGCCACAACTGCCGGGCCCTGAATCGCTCCGACGCCGGCAAGTTCAGCGCGGCAGCAAGCTCGTCCCGGGTAAGACCGACGAGATCGACCCGCGCATCCGGGATCGCCGGCGTGGGGATCGGCTGTTCAGCAGGCGTGATATCGGGGGTTGCGGCATCCATATTCGGCAAAATCTTCTCAAACCGCGCGAGTCGGGGCTGCGCGCGCGAACAGGCGCCTCTTATACCTGTAGAGGCCCGTCAAACGAAGTGCGTTTGACGAGAGGCAGACCGGACGGCGAGTCGCGGCCGCCGAGCTGGCGGATTCCGAGCAATCGAATCAACATGTTGTGTGAATTTTTTGAGACTTGGCGATAAGTGGTGGATTTTTGAGCCGATTCCGCTACAGTTCATAATGTAGTCATTCGTTGGTACTGCAAAGGCTCAGACCCA
>CAIUCF010000153.1 GCA_903897565.1 uncultured Rhodospirillales bacterium
GACTTTACCTTTCGCCGCTTCCTCGAGGACTGCCATGACGAGAATCTGCGGCGCATGGGAGAGCTCGATTCCACGCTGCTGAAGCCCGCGTTCCTGCCGAAACTCGCCGATATCGCCCTGGCGAGCCTACGCCTGTGGAGCCTCGGCGGTAAGCGGGCCAGAGCTGCGGCATGAAGTCGTTCGGGATCCTGGCCTTCGCGTTGGGCGGCATCGGCGCGACCCTCCTGATCGCCCATTACGGCCTCCGGTCGGTCGCGACGGCGCTGACGACGATTGCCTGGTCGGGCTTCGCGCTCATCCTCGCCTTCCATCTGGCGCTGGTCGTACTGATGGGACTGGCGTGGTGGCTGCTCGGTAGTAATCGCACCGACGGCCGTTGGTATCGTTTCGTCTGGGGCCGGCTGATCCGGGACGGCGCTTCGGAGGTCCTGCCGTTCTCGCAGATCGGCGGCTTCGTCGCCGGCGCCCGCGCGGCCACTGTCGCGGGGGTGGGCGGCAGCTTTGCGACGGCGTCGACCGTCGTCGACCTGACGATGGAGCTGATGGGCCAACTCGGCTACACCGCCATCGGTCTTAGTCTGCTCGCCTGGCTGCAGCCGAGCAACCACATCGTCGGCCCCGTCGTGCTCGGGCTCGCCACGATGACGGCGGCGGCCAGTATATTTCTCACGGTCCAGGCCCGTGGCGCGGGGTTGGTCGAGCAGATGGCCGTCAGACTCTCCAGCCAATGGCTCGGTACGTCACTCTCGTCGTCGCGCGGCATCCAAGCCGAAATTCATCGCATCCACGGCCGTCATCGCCAGCTCGCGACCTCGACCGCCTTGCACCTGCTGTGCTGGCTGCTCAGCGGCGTCGAGGCCTGGCTAACCCTGCGCTTCATGGGGGTCGAGATCTCGGTGACCGCCGCCCTCGTCATCGACAGCTTGCTCTACGGCATCCGCAGCTTCGCCTTCCTGGTACCCAACGCCCTGGGCATCCAGGAGGCCGCCTATGTCCTGCTCGGGGCATTGTTCGGCGTCTCGCCGGGCAGCGCACTCGCCCTATCCCTGGTGCGTCGCGGCCGCGACATCGCGCTGGGCACACCCGTTCTCCTGATCTGGCAACTCGTCGAGGGCGGAAGGGCGTTCAACCCTTCCACGCGGAGCCCGACGTGAAAATCTTGATCGCCTTACTCGCAACCAACCATCACCAATCGAGGAACTCTCCATGACATTTCCGACCAGACTGATCGCCGCACTCGCCTGCGCCCTGCTCGTCGCCCCCCTGAGCGGACAGGCGCACGGCATCGCCGGCGACCGCGTCTTTCCGGCAACCTTGACGATCGACGACCCCGCGGTCGGCGACGAGCTGTCGCTGCCGACCTTCGCCCTGCCGCCCGGTCAGACCGGAACTGCCGCCAATGAATACGATTACGGCTTCGAGTGGGACAAGACCATCATCAAAGGGTTCGGGTTCGCGGTGAACAGCGGTTTTACCAACCTCCGTCAACCCGCCTCGGCGGATGGCAACAAATACGGCTGGAACGACCCCGTGGTGACCTTGAAATATACTTTCCTTGTCAATGGCCGGCACGAAGCAATGGCCTCGTTCGGGGTTCAGAAGGAGATCGGCGGCGTCGGCGCGGTCAACAGTCTCGGCGAAGACGCCAGTGGCTGGACCCAGCCGACCTTGTATTTCGGCAAGGGCTTCGGCGATCTTCCTGCGTCCGCTGGGCTGCTGCGGCCCTTCGCGATAACGGGCGAGGTCGGCTATCAGTGGGCGGACGAACCCCATCCGACCGCCGCCGACGGCACGGTCTCGATCAACCCCGACATCTGGAACATCGGCCTGTCGCTGCAATACAATATGCAATACCTGCGCGCTCAGGTGAAGGATTACGGCCTGCCTGAGTTCGTCAACAACGTGATCCCCCTCGTCGAGTTCGCCTACTCGACGCCGGCCTCCGCATCCCACACCGGAACGACCTCGGGAGGGACACTCGCCCCCGGCTTCCTCTACGAGGGCGGCAGCTACCAAATCGGGATCGAAGCCTTGGTGCCGACGACCCACTCTGCCGGCAACGAACTTGGTATGATCGCCCAGCTTCACTTCTTCCTCGACGACGTCTTCCCGAACTCGCTCGGCAAGCCGCTCTTCGACGGCGAGGCCCCGCGGCTTTGATGGTGATGACCAACATGCCCAGATATCTCGCGCTCCTCGTGCTCGCCGCCGTGATGGTGGCGAGCGGTCCCGCCCGCGCTCACGCGCTTCTGCAGAAAACCATACCCGCCGTAGGCGCCGAGGTGTCACCCGGCCCCGCCAGCCTTCGGCTACACTTCAGCGAGGGAATCGAACTCGCGTTCTCGGGCGTGGCGATCGCCATGGCCGATGGGGTGGCGATCACACCGCGTTCCCTCACCCTCGATCCGGCGGATGACGCGACCCTCGTCGTCTCGTTGTCGGCCCCGCTGGCACCGGGGCAATACGAGGTCGCTTGGCATGTCGTTTCGGTCGATACCCACAAGACTCAGGGGCATTATGGCTTCGCCGTGAAGCCCTAAAGCCGAGGCGGGACCGGGCCAATCAAGCCCGGCCCGCCGCTCACCTCAGTCCCGCGCCGCCCCGGACCGCGCGATCTCCAGGAACGCCGCCATCGCGCTCGAGACATAGCTGTCGTGGCGGCGGATGAAGAGGGTTTCGACCTGGCCTTGTTCGGGGGCGAGGGCGTGCAGCGCGACCTTGCCGGCCTCGGCAGCCGTCGCGACCACTCCTCTCGGCAGCAACGTTACCCCGACGCCGGCGGCGACACAGGCGATGATGGCGTCGAGTGAGCCGAATTCGAGCGGCTTGGCGACGACGATGCCGAGCCCGGCCAGCACCGTCTCCAACCGCTGGCGATAGGAGCAGCCGAGTTGGAAGACGATGGTCTTCAAATCCGCGACCCCGGCCAGATCCCGCGGGTTTCCCACCGTCGGCGCCGTCACCAGCACCAATTCCTCGCGGAAGACCACCTCCTGATGCAGGTCGGGATGGCTGATAGGTCCGGCCACGAAGGCGCCATCGAGCCGGCATTGCACGACGTCGTTCACGAGCCGTGCGGTCGTGCCGGTGCTGACCGAGAGCCGCACCTGGGGATACGCCGTCGCGAAGGCGCTGAGCAGGGGCGAGAGTCGCAATGCCGTCGTGGTCTCGAGGCCGCCGAGGACGAGGGCACCGTTTGGCGGACCGTCATCCTGGGCCGCCGCCTGCGCCTCGGCCAGCAGCCGGGCGATGCGTGCGACGAAGGGCAGGACGCGACGACCTGCCGCCGTCGTCGTGACGCCGCGGGCATGGCGCTGGAACAGGCTGACGCCGAGTTCCTCCTCCAGCGAGCGTATTCGCGCCGTGACATTGGATTGCACGGTATGCAGTTCACTGGCCGCGCGGTTCATGCTCCCGTGCCGGGAAACCGCTTCGAACACCTTGAGGTCAGCCACGTTCATGGGTCCACCTGCCGGATTTGCGAGATATCACTTTTAAAGAGAACGATTATCAAATCAATTCGTTTTTCATGATGTAAGAACCACCGTAACCTCATAACCGCTGCAAAGACCAGGGAGAGGCAGATGGACGACGGCACGACTCATCGGGATCGCGACCGTGCCGCGATACCGGCGGTGAGCGCCTGGCGGGCGACCAGTGCCGGCTTCTGCGCCACCCTCGTGGGCATCGGCATGGCGCGCTTCGCCTACACGCCGCTGCTGCCGGCGATCATCGCCGCACATTGGTTCGGCGCGTCGACGGCAGCCTATCTCGGTGCCGCCAATCTCGCGGGCTATCTCGCCGGCGCCGTGTTCGGCCGCCCTGCGGCCCAGCGCCTGAGCGCGCCTGTGGTGATTCGCGGGACGATGCTGCTGGCCGCCGTGGCCTTCTTGGCCTGCGCCTACCCCATGCCCTTCGCCTGGTTCTTCCTGTGGCGCTTCGCCTCCGGGCTCGCCGGGGGCATGCTGATGGTGCTGGCGGCGCCGACGGTGCTGCCGCATGTGCCGCCGTCGCGACGCGGGCTCGCCGGTGGCGTGATCTTCATGGGGGTCGGCGTCGGCATCGCCGCGTCGGGCACCCTGGTCCCGCTGCTGCTGCGCGAGGGGCTGGGCGAGACCTGGCTCGGGCTGGGCATCGTCGCGCTGCTGCTGACCGCGATCGCCTGGGGCGGCTGGCCCCGGGATGCCGCACCCAGCGCCGCGGCCACAGTGCATCACCGTCCGCATCGCCCCCTCGCCCTGCGCGCGCTCTACGGCGAATATGCGCTCAACGCGGTAGGCCTGGTGCCGCACATGATCTTCCTCGTCGACTTCGTCGCCCGCGGCCTTGGCCAGGGGTTGCAGGCCGGCGCCGAATATTGGGTGCTGTTTGGACTCGGCGCCATGGCCGGCCCGATCCTGACCGGCCATCTCGCCGATCGCACCGGCTTCGGCCCGGCGCTTCGCCTGGCCTTTCTTCTCGAGGGCGCTGCCGTGATCATTCCAGCCTTCGGCCTGGGGCCCGGCTGGCTCATGCTGTCGAGCATCGTCGTCGGCGCCTTCGTGCCCGGGATCGGCACCCTGACGCTCGGCCGCATCCATGAGGTGCTGCTGCATCATCCATCCGAGCAACGCGCGGCCTGGAGTATGGCGACCACCTGCTTCGCCGTACTCCAGGCCGCAGGGGCCTATGGCATGACCTTCCTGTTTGCGCATAATGGCGGCGACTATCACATGCTGTTCCTGCTGGGCGCCGCCGCCATGGCCCTGGCACTCGCCGTCGATCTCGCCGCGACATTGGTCGACGGCCGCCGGTCGACCCAGCTGTAGGAGTTTCACGATGACCACGACTGCCTCACGCGACTTCCTCGATCGCCTCGGTATCGAGCAGCCGATCATCCAGGCACCCATGGCCGGCGTCTCGACACCGGCCATGGCCGCCGCGGTCGCCAGTGCCGGCGGGCTGGGATCGCTCGGCCTCGGCGCGACCGACGCGACCGGCGCCGGCACGATGATCGCCGCCTTCCGCGAGCGCTCCAACCGCGCGCTCAACGTCAATCTGTTCTGCCACCAGCCAGCCGTCGCGGATCGCGCTCGCGAGACCGCCTGGCTTGCCCGGCTGCACCCGGAATTCGCCCGCTTCGGCGCCACGCCGCCGTCTGAGCTCCGGGAGATCTACACCAGCTTCGTCGCCGACGATGCGATGCTCGCGACCCTGCTGGCGACGCGCCCCAAGGTGGTGAGCTTTCATTTCGGCGTGCCGGCGCAACCATGGATCCGCGCGCTGCGCGACGCCGGGATCGTGTTGTTCGGCTCCGCCACCAGCCTTGCCGAGGCCCGAATCGTCGCCGCGGCAGGAATCGACGCCGTCGTCGCCCAAGGTTACGAGGCCGGCGGCCATCGCGGCATCTTCGACCCCGATGGTGAAGACGGCCAACTCGGGACACTGGCGCTGACCCGGCTTCTGGTGCGGGAACTGGACCTGCCGGTGATCGCCGCCGGCGGCATCATGGACGGCGCTGGCATCGCCGCCGCACTCCGGCTCGGTGCAGTCGCCGCACAACTTGGCACCGCATTCGTCGGCGTCGAGGAATCCGCCGCCGACGCCGGCTATCGTGCCGCGCTGTTCAGCGAAGCAGGCCGGCACACGGTGATGACGCGGGCGATCTCCGGACGTCCCGCCCGCTGCCTCGCCAATCGCTTCACGACCTGGGGACAGGATATCCCTCATGGCGACATCCCGGCCTATCCGATCGCCTATGACGCCGGTAAGGCCCTCAACGCCGCGGCCAAGGCGGCCGGCGAATTCGGCTATGGCGCGCAATGGGCGGGCCAGGGCGCCCCGCTGGCGCGGGCCCGCTCCGCCGCAGGATTGATGGCAGAACTGATCGCGGAGATGTCGGCGGCCTGAACAGCAATAGCGGCCGGTTCGAAACCGGCCGCTATTGCCTGCGCAGATCGCGATTTGCACTAGAAAAATGCGGGGCGAGGCGGCAATGCCCCGGCCGCGCCTGCGCGGACGCGACGGTATTGCACCGTCGGCATCCCGCCCCAGCCCCAATTGTCGAGATCGACTTCCTCGATCACGACATAGGTCGATTCGAGCGGCTTGTTGAGGACGTCGAGCAGGACCTCGCTGACGCCCTTGATGATGGCGGCCTTCTCATCAGAAGTGACGGAATTGCGGCCGGGTGCGGTGCCCTCGCGGGTAACCTGGACGGTAACGATCGGCATGTCTCGCCCCTCGCCGCTACCAGCGCCCGGCGTTCTGGCCGCCGTCGACATGGAGGATTTCGCCGGTCACGAAGCTCGCGCCCTCGAGATAGAGCACCGCCTCGACGATATCGCGGATCTCGCCCATGCGGCCGACCGGGTGCAGGGTGCCGAGCGCGGCGTGGGTCTCGACCGGGTGCATCGGCGTCTTGATGATGCCGGGCGCGACCGCGTTGACGCGAACACCGCTCTTGGCGAATTCGATCGCCAGCGACTTGGTGACCGCGTTGAGACCACCCTTGGTCAGGGAGGCGAGGGCGGCGGGGACGCCCGCCATCGGCTGATCGACGATGCTCGTGGTGATGCTGACGATATGGCCGGAGCCCTGCTTCAGCATCTCTCTTGTGGCCGCCTGGGTGATGTGGAAGAAGCCGGCGACATTGACGCCGAAGTTGAGGTCATAGTCTTCCTGGGTGAATTCGACGAACGGCTTGGCAGTGAAGACGCCGGCGTTGTTGACGAGCGAGTCGATGCGGCCGAAACGGGCCAAGCCCTCGGCCACGACCCGCGCGGCGGTTTCCGGCTGGCTGATATCGCCGGCCACGGCCAGGACACCGGCGTCCGCGCTCGGCTTGATCGACCGCGAGGTGGCGACGACGCGGTAGTTGCGGTCGCGATAAGCCTGGACGAGGCCGGCGCCGATGCCCTGCGACGCCCCGGTGATAATGACGGTTTTCTGTTCGCTGCTCATGATGTGATCCTTTCTCGATCGCCGCGGTCGCCGCATCGGCGCCGCTGCAGTCGATGTAGATCAAGGCGCATATCGTGAGAATTCCTGCTATTTGGCAGACACTCGACCGATATCAGGGATAATCGGCCGAGCGCGCCCGCTTCCGCCGCCAGGCGTCGTCAACAGATTCACGGGCAGCGGCGGGCCTTCGGCGTCCGCGAGCAACTCTGACGCCGGCTCGCGCTCGCGCAGCTGCCTTCGTCGATCGCGGCGGCGAACAGCTTCATGGCATCGATGCGCTCGATTGTGGCGTCCATCGGGATAGTGATTGCCTAACGGCAACTATTCACCCGGATTATGCGATAAGCAAATATCCCGGCAGTGATGACATCTCACCCGGAGAATCGATATGAAGCGGTTATTTTCCACATTGGCGGTGCTCGGCCTTGTCGCGACCCACGGCACAACCGCAGGCGCGTCGCCGCAGGC
>CAIUCF010000154.1 GCA_903897565.1 uncultured Rhodospirillales bacterium
CTCAAGTGGCACGGCGAGTTCGTCTGGGCGTGCAAGAACTATGACGGCGACGTGCAGTCCGACACGGTGGCGCAGGGCTTCGGTTCGCTCGGCCTGATGACCTCCGTGCTGATCAGCCCCGATTGCAAGGCCTTCGAAGCCGAGGCTGCGCACGGCACCGTGACGCGCCACTACCGAGACCACCAGGCCGGCCGGGAGACCTCGACCAACCCGATCGCGTCGATCTTCGCCTGGACGCAAGGGCTGGCGTATCGCGGCAAGTTCGACAACACCCCGGACGTCCAGTACTTCGCCCAGACCCTGGAAAAGGTCTGTGTCAAGACGGTCGAAGCCGGCTTCATGACCAAGGATCTGTCGCTGCTGATCGGCCCGAACGAGCCGTGGCTGACGACGACCCAGTTCCTCGACAAGCTCGACGAACAGCTCAAGGTCGCGATGAAATAACCTCGGTCACCCGGGTGTAAGGCCGAGGGCCGCGGGGATGGTTTCGATCCTCCCCGCGGCCCTTCGCATTTGTGCCATGAGGGAATGGCGGTTCCGGGTCGGCGAGGAAGCTGTTTCTCTGTCGCCCTGCGGTGGTGGCGGACGAGGTCCAGAGTGAGCGAGAGTTTGGCAACGGCACGACTGAAGCCGGTCGGCGGCACGGTCACATTGGTGCTCGTGGCCATCAGCGCCTGCCATTTCATCAACGACACACTGCAGTCCGTGCTGGCGGCGATCTACCCGATGCTGAAATCGGGCTTGCATCTCAGCTTCAGCCAGATCGGCCTCATCACCCTGTGCTATCAGCTGGTCGCGTCGATCCTGCAGCCCGTCGTCGGCCTGATTTCGGATCGGCGGCCGCGACCGGCCGCACTGGCGGTCGGCATGGGATCGACCCTGATCGGCATGCTGCTGTTGTCCCAGGCGCATAGTTTTCCCGCGGTGCTGGTCGCCGCGGTGCTGATTGGGCTCGGCTCGTCGGTGTTCCATCCGGAATCGTCGCGGGTGGCCAGGCTGGCGGCGGGGACGCGGCCGGGCCTGGCGCAATCGGTATTCCAGGTCGGCGGCAATGCCGGCCAGGCCTCGGGGCCGGTGCTGGCCGCCTTGCTGATCCTGCCCTATGGCCAGGGCAGCATCGCCTGGTGCGCGGTCCTGGCCTTTGCCGGGATGGTGGTGCTGTGGCAGATCGGGCAATGGGCGAAGACCCAGGCGCCGGCTGCCGCCAAGCGGCTGGCCGCGACGATCGCCGGAGCCGCTCCGGCGCGACCCGTCGCCAGGCCGATGGCGATCCTGGTGGCGCTGCTGTTCGCCAAGTATTTCTATCTCTCCAGCCTGACCAGCTACTACACCTTCTACCTGATGGCGCATTTCCATATCGGCGTGCAGGCGGCGCAGCTCGACCTGTTCGTGTTCATGGGCGCGGTCGCTGCCGGCACGATTCTCGGCGGGCCGATCGGCGATCGCATCGGCCGCCAGCGCGTGATCTGGTACTCGATCGTCGGCGTGCTGCCCTTTACCCTGGCGCTGCCCTATGCCGATCTGTTCTGGACCTGCGTCCTGACGGTGCCGATCGGGGTGATCCTGGCTTCGGCGTTCCCGGCGATCGTGGTCTATGCCCAGGAACTGATGCCGAACCGGGTCGGCTCGGTGTCCGGCCTGTTCTTCGGCGTCGCCTTCGGCATGGGCGGCATCGGCGCCGCCGTGCTCGGGGTGGTCGCCGACCATACCAGCATCGAGTTCGTCTATCGGCTCTGCGCCTATCTGCCGGCGCTGGGATTGCTCGCGGCGTTCCTGCCGAAGCTCGATACCGGGCGGCGCGCGGTCAAGGCTTAGGCCTGTCCGGGCGCCGGCAGCGCCTTGATATGCGCTTTGATCTGTTTGCGGGCACCGCTGAGGATCAGCTTCGAGAGTTCGGGATCGCTGACGGCGCGCGACAAGGTCAGGGCGCCGACCAGGGTGCTGAGGACGAAGGCGGCTTCCTCGCGGCCCTGCTGGCCATGGCGCTCCAGCAGCGCCTCGACCCAGGCGAGATAGCGCGCGAAGCGGGTCGAGAATAGCGCACGCGTGTCGTCGTCGGCGCGGGCGACGTCGCCGACCAGGGCGCCGACGGCGCAGCCGGTACCGGGCCCATCGCGGTGCTCCGGGGTCAGATAGCCTTCGACGTAATCGATGAGACCGGCGCGGCCATGGCGTTCGGTCTTGTCCTTCTCGGCTTCGTTCTCCTCGAGCGCCCGCGCCAGAGCCGCCGTCACCAGCGCATCGCGCGAGTGGAAATGCCCGTAAAAACCGCCATGGGTCAGCCCGGCCTCGGCCATCAATTCGGCGACGCCGATGCCCTCGAGCCCGGCTTCGCGGAAGCGTCGTGACGCGACCGACAGGATCCGCTCTCGACTTTGCGCCTTTTCCGCCTGCGACTTTGCCATCACCACGTTCCGATATTTCCGATTGACACAAGATAGGTCGCCGCATAGCTTCGGTCAATGTGCATGATGTTCATCATGCATAATAGATCAACCAGAGCGGCCCGCCCCACTAGGCGCCGCCGCGCAAGGAAACGCATCATGGCGACCGTCCAATTCTATTTCGATTACGTCAGTCCCTATTCCTACCTGGCGCAGACGCAATTCGCCGGGCTCGGGCTCGATGTCGACTACCGCCCGATCACCGCGATCGACGTCATGGCGGTCGTCAACAACCAGCCCTCGCCGAAATGTCCGGCGAAACTGAACTACGCCCTGCGCGACACGACGCGCTGGGCCGAACGCTATGGGGTTCCGCTCGCGCTCAATCTCGACTGGTGGCGCGCCTTCGAGAGCGGGGCGTTGACGATGCGGCCCTTCGCGCGCGGCGCTCTGGCCGCGCTGCAGCTCGGATATTTCCCCGGCTATCACAAGGCGATCTTCGAGGCGATCTGGGCCCAGCCGCGCGACGTCGGCAGCGAGCGTGGCCGGCACAGCCTGCTCGAGGACGCCCGGTTGCCGGCCGCGGAGATCTGGCGGCTTGCCGAGACCCCGGAATTCGACGCCTTGCTCGACGAGGCCAACAAGGCTGCGGCGAAGGCCGGCGTGTTCGGCGTTCCGATTTTCGTCGTCGGCCAGGAGATGTTCTTCGGCAATGACCGGCTCGATTTCGTCAAGGAGTACGCGGCATGACCCTCAAGAACCCCGACAACAAACCCGTCGCCCTGATCACCGGGGTCGGGCCCGGGACCGGCGCCGCCGCGGCACGGCGGTTCGCGGCGGGCGGCTACGCCGTCGCGATGCTGGCGCGCGGCGTCGAACGTCTCGACCAGCTGGCGGGCGAGATCCCCGGCGCCCATGCCTTCGTCTGCGACGTCGAGGACGCGGCGGCGATCGCCGCGACCATCGACGCGGTAGAAGCGCAGCTCGGCGCGCCCTCAGTTCTGGTCCATAACGCCGTCGGCGGCGTCTCCGGAAGTACCTCGGTCGAAGGCGCCTTCGGCAATTTTCTTGAGATCAAGCCGGCGACCCTCGAGCGCAATTTCCGGGTCAACACCGTCGCCTTGCTGCATCTGGCGCAGCGCCTGGCGCCGGCGATGATCGCCGCCGGCAAAGGATCGGTGATCGTGACGGGCAATACCTCGGCGCAGCGCGGCAAGGCCGGATTCGCGGGCTTCGCCCCGACCAAGGCCGCGCAACGGATCCTGGCGGAATCGATGGCGCGCCATCTCGGCCCGCTCGGCGTCCATGTCGCCTATATTGTCATCGATGCGGTGATCGACGTACCCTGGACGCGCGATGCCTTCAAGGCGAGGGAGGACGCGTTCTTCATCAAGCCCGAGGCGATCGCCGCGGAGATCTGGCACGTCGCGCATCAGGATCGCTCGGCCTGGTCGTTCAATGTCGAGCTGCGGCCCTTCGGCGAATCCTGGTAGGCTGGTCCTGGAGTCGCGGTATCAGGTGGTGCAATATGCCTGACGTCGTCGCACCGCCTGTTTAGACCGTTCGGAATCTTAAACGATCTGTCGAAGAGTTACCTGACATCAAGGGCTTAGGCGTAGGCCAGAAAGCATCTTGTTTAGGATTATCGAGCGACCCCATAGTTTTCGGTAGCTGCAATTCGTCGGACGCAGATCGGGCAGGGCCGGATCGCGGCGATTGCCTGCATGTAAGCCCCAGGATCGGCTGAAGGGAGAGCCATCGTCACGAGACCTCCGGAACATCGCGCGGCGGAAGGTTGTACTTCCGATGATCGACCCTTAAGCCAACGCCAAGAAGCAATAAGACAATAAGAGAGGAGTCGCCGACCATGACCGTCAACACTCAGAGTACTGGTATCGGGGCCGAGGGCGATGGCGCCCTCGACGTCTCGCAACGAAAGGATGTCGACCTCCTTCACAGCAAAGCTGTGGGGCTGATCGGCGTGCTGTTCCTGACCCTGACCGGCGCGGCGCCGATCTCGGCGATGTTGTTCAACGTGCCGATCGTCGCCGGTAACGGCAACGGGCTGTTCGCACCCGCGGCGTTCCTGGTGGCGACCATCATCCTGCTGGTGTTCTCGGTCGGCTACGCGGCGATGGCCGGCAAGGTCAGCGCCGTCGGCGGCTTCTATTCCTTCATCAGCCACGGGCTCGGCCGCGAACTCGGCATGGCGACCGGCCTCTCGGCCGTCGTCGCCTATTCGGTGTTCGAGCCGTCGCTGGCCGGCGGCTTCGCCTATTTCATGAACGCCAAGCTGATTCAGCTGTTCAATGTCAACGTGCCCTGGCCCTATCTCGCCCTCGGCATGATCGCCGCGGGCGCGGTCCTGACCTATTTCGACGTGCAGATTTCTGCGGCGATCCTCGGCGTCGCCCTGGTCGCCGAAGTCGCGATCCTGCTGATCTTCGACGTCGGCGTGTTCGGCCATGCCGGCCATGGCGCCTATGTCAGCGTCGCGGCGCTCAATCCCGTCGGCGCGTTCCAGGGCTTCCCGGCGATCGGCAAGCTCACGGCAGGCGCTGCCGGTATCGGCTTGTTCTTCGCCTTCTGGTCCTGGGTGGGCTTCGAGATGGCGCCGAACTACGCCGAGGAGTCGCGCGATCCCAAGCGCATCGTCCCGCTGGCGTTGTATATCTCGGTCACCTTGCTCGGGATCTTCTATACCGTGACCAGCTGGGCCGCGATCTCGGGCTTCAGCAATGCGACGGACCTGATCACCGAGGGCCAGAACAACCCGGCGACGTTCTTCTTCGACACCTCGAGCCGCCTGATCGGGCCGTGGTCGACCTCGATCATGAGCTATCTGATCCTGACCAGTTCGTTCGCCTGCGCGATGGCGTTCCACAACACCGCCGCCCGCTATATCTACTCGCTCGGCCGCGAGCGCGTGCTGCCGGCGATCCTCGGTAAGACGCATTCGCGGTACAAGACGCCCTATGTCGCCTCGTTCCTGCAGTCGATCGCGGCGGCGGCGGTCATCATCGCCTTCGCGGTGTTCGTCGGCTCCAACGACCCGACCGGCCAGGCCTATGGCCAGGTCTATGGCCTGATGGCGCTGCTCGGCACGATCCTGATCCTCTCGGCGCAAGCCCTGGTCTCGGTCGCGATCATCGTCTACTTCCGCACCCATCATCCGGAAGATCACCATTGGTGGAAGACCCTGGTGGCGCCGCTGCTGGCCTTCGTCGCCCAGGTCTATGTGCTGTGGCTGTGCGCCTCGCATATGGATTTCCTCGGCGGCGGCTTCCCCTTCGCCAACTACATTGCGTGGATCGATGTCGGGGTGTTCGTGCTCGGCCTAGTCGGGGCCTTCGCGATCAAGGCGACCAACCCGACCAAGTTCGACCAGATCGGCCGCCTGATCTATCAGGGGGTCCCCGACGGCATGCTCGCCGATGCCGAGCACGCCCAGGGGCTCAAGCCGTAATCCGAACGACGCAACGGACAGCCCCGGGTCACGCCGGGGCTGTCCCATCAACCGGATTTTAAGTCTCTCTCGTTAGTGTGATTTGGTTCTTTGGTGGCGTGTCGGACCGGGATGGGTCCAGGGAGCTTGGCGGGATGAATGAAAGCAGCGGCCTCACGGATGGGGCGGATCGCTGGAAGATCGCCAGGCTCGTCGATTTCGTCGCCAACCTGCTCGGTTTCGCCCAGGGCTCGAATGCCCGCCAGGGCGATGTGTTGAGCGAGATCGACGCCCGCGCGGAGCTGCTGTCGACGGCGGTCCAATCGGCCACGCGCCAGCTCGCGACCTCCGCTGCCATGGCCGCCGACCTCAACACCAAGCTTGCCGCCGAGACGCGGGACGCCGCGACGGCGATCAATACCGAACTCGCGGCCGCGGCCGATATGCTGGCGGGCAAGGTCACCGAGGTTCGCCGGGTGCTCCAGGAGATCTCCCAGATCGGCCATGCCCTTAACATCCTGTCGCTGAACGCGTCGATCGAGGCCGCACGCGCCGGCGAGGCCGGGGCCGGCTTCGCAGTGGTGGCGACCGAGGTCCGTGCCCTGGCCAAACGCACGTCCGAGAATGCCCGCGAGGCGGCGCAACGGGCCGATCTCAGCGAGATCCAGACGCGCATCGGCAGGGCGTCGAGCGACGCCGCGGCCCGGCTCCAGGTGTTGGAAGCCGCCGCGGGCGAAACCGTCGGGCAATTGGACGGCTTGTTCGCATCGCTCGGCCAGGAAGTGGTCGATATCGCCAAGAACGGCGGGGTAATCCGCGAGTCGGTCGAGATCGGCCGCGACTCGGTGACCCGGGCCGATGCGCGCATGACATGGGCGGCGGACGTCGCCGCCGGCGTCGGCCGGGGCATCGGCTCCGGCGCGCTCGACGCGGTGCTGGCGCGTAATGCGCTGCCGCAGGACCCCGGCTTCGACCTGCTCGATGACGTGTTGCGGCACAAGAAGCTCCGCGTCGCCATGGACTCCCAGGCGTTGGGCGTCTCGTTCCGGCTCAGGCCGGGCGAGCCGTTGCGCGGCCTCGATGTCGACTACGTCGCCGCCTTTGCGAAATGGCTTGGCGTGAGCTACGAGCTGGTCGAGGCGCCGTGGGATGTCTGCATCGAGCTGCCGGTCGCCGCGCAGCGTCAGGGCACGCCGCCGGTGCATCTGATGTGGAATCAGTTCCCGCCCTCGGCGCAGCACAGGCATCTCGCGTTCTCGCGACCTTACTGCGCGCTAGATTTCATCCTGGCGCGGCGTAAGGGCGATACCCGAATCCGCAGCGTCGCCGATCTCGAAGGCAAGGTCGTCGCCTATATCGCCGACGGCGCCGCCGCGGAGATGCTGACCGCGCAGGGCTTCCGCTGGCCGGCCAATGCCGGCACGCCGGGCGGCAGGGTACGGTTCGCGAATCTGGTGGGTTGGGTCGACCAGTCGCGGATGCATCAATGTCTGGCCGAGGGCAGCGTCGATGCCTTCATCACCGACCGACCGCTCTATTGGTGGGCCAGCACCGCGCCGGAAAGCCCATGGTCGAGCAAGGTCGAGGTCCTGCCCGGCACTATCGCGCCCTATCCCTGGCTCTACACCGTGGCTGTCGCCAATCAGCCGTCGAGCACGGCGTTGCTCGGCAAGATCAACAGTTTCCTCGCGGAATTCCTGCCGAGCCCGGAGCGGCAGGCGATCGAGGCGCGCTGGCAGGGTCAGAGCACCGGGTTCGATCCCGCCTGGCGGTTTCCGACCGGCACCAACACCGAAGCAAGCCTGAGGCGACCATGAGCGGCGAAGTTTCTTGCGTCTTCGCCGCCGAGGCGGCGCTCGGCGAGGGTCCGGTCTGGATCGCGGCGGAGCAGGCGCTGTACTGGGTCGACGGCATGGCGCCGGCGGTGTTCCGCTATACGCCCGGTGATGGTCGCAACCTGCGTCTGCCGTGGCGCGTGCCCAGCCCCATCGGCTGCCTGGTGCCGCGCCGAGGTGGCGGATTTGTTCTTGGGCTCGGCGACGGCTTGTATATTCCGACCGCTGACGGGGCGCTTTCTAGGTTGCTCGATCTCGCCGTCGGCTGGCCGGAGAACCGGCTCAATGACGGCAAGCCGGATCGCGCCGGGCGGCTCTGGATCGGCAGTATCCATGCCGCCGAGTCGGCGCCGACCGGGCATCTGCACCGGGTCGGCCTTGGCCTGGAATGGTCAAGGGTCGACAGTGGTTTTATCTGTTCGAATGGGCTCGACTGGAGCCTGGACGATCGGATTCTCTATTTCGCCGATAGTGGCACCCGGACGATCTTCAGCTACGCCTTCGATCCGGTGACTGGCGGAATTGGCGCGCGACGGGTATTCGCGACACTCTCGGGCGCCGACGGAACACCGGATGGTCTGGTGGTGGACCGCGAGGGTTTCGTCTGGTGTGCGTGCTGGGATGGCTGGCAGATTCTGCGGTTCGCGCCCGATGGCCGGATCGATCGGCGCATCGCGGTGCCGGTGCAGCGTCCGACCAGCCTTGCCTTCGGCGGCGCCGATTACCGCACCTTGTTCGTGACCTCGGCGCGCATCGATCTCACGCCGGAGGAACTCGCCCGCGGCCCCCTCGCCGGGAGCCTGTTTGCGTTCACCCCCGGGGTTGCGGGACGCGCGCCCTTCGAATTCGTCGGGTAGAAAGGCCTCCTCCGCCCCGAAAGGTGGAGAAGGACCTTGGGCAGCGCGAGGACTACTCCTCGCCGCCGGTTTCCGGTGCCGCCAGCATGGCCTCGGCGACGAGGCCGGCGTTGGCGCGGATCTTCTGCTCGATCAGGTCGCAGAGCTCCGGATGTTCGCGCAGATAGGTCTTGGCGTTCTCGCGGCCCTGGCCGATGCGCTGGCCGTCGAGCGAGAACCACGAGCCGGATTTCTCGACGACATTGGCGGCGACGCCGAGATCGATCAACTCGCCGCGCTTCGAGATGCCCTCGCCATACATGATGTCGAATTCGACGACCTTGAACGGCGGCGCCATCTTGTTCTTGACGACCTTCACCCGGGTCTGGTTGCCGACGATGTTCTCGCGGTCCTTGATCGCGCCGATGCGGCGGATGTCGAGGCGGACCGAGGCGTAGAATTTGAGCGCGTTGCCGCCGGTCGTGGTTTCGGGGTTGCCGAACATGACGCCGATCTTGAGGCGGATCTGGTTGATGAAGATCACCATGCAGCGCGAGCGCGAAATCGAGCCGGTGAGCTTGCGTAGGGCCTGACTCATCAGGCGTGCCTGCAGCCCGACATGGGAATCGCCCATCTCGCCTTCGAGTTCAGCCTTCGGCACCAGTGCCGCGACCGAATCGATGACCAGGACGTCGATGGCGCCGGAGCGGACCAGGGTGTCGGCGATTTCCAGCGCCTGCTCGCCGGCATCGGGCTGCGAAATCAGCAACTCGTCGATATTGACGCCGAGCTTGCGGGCATAGGAGGGGTCGAGCGCGTGTTCGGCGTCGATGAAGGCGCAGGTGCCGCCGGCCTTCTGGCCCTCGGCAATGACATGGAGCGCCAATGTCGTCTTGCCCGAGCTTTCCGGGCCATAGATTTCGATGATGCGGCCGCGCGGCAAGCCGCCGATGCCGAGTGCAATATCGAGCCCGAGCGAACCGGTCGAGATCGTCTCGGCCTCGCTCGAGGGCTCACGGGCGCCAAGCTTCATGATGGAGCCGCGACCGAATGCGCGTTCGATCTGACCCAATGCTGCGTCCAGCGCTTTCTGCTTGTCCATTTCTGCCTTATCCACCAAGCGCAACGAGGTCTGCGACATGTCTCTCCCCTTATTCCACACGGCCCGAGGCGATGCAACGAAGCAACTGTACTTCGTTTGTTCCCGATGGACAAGAACGAAAAAAGAACAATGGCCGCGACTCGTGGGAAACCCTCAGGGTTGCGTAAGGATGTCGCTGCCGGCCGAGCGATGCTAGCCTGACAGGCGCGATACCGGGAGCCGCACCGAGATCGTCAGACCCGCGGAGGCCCAATCACACGTCATCGTACCGTGGAGCGAGCCTTCGATAGCTGACCGCGACAGCTGGCTCCCGAATCCGGTAACGATAGCGGGAGAAGCTATTTCCGGGCCGTGGGCTTCGCTCCAGGTGAGCACGAGATCATGATCGTCGATCGCGCTATCGATCGAGAGGGTGCCTTTCGCGGCCGAGAGGCAGCCGTATTTGGCGGCGTTCGTTGCAAATTCATTGAGGGCGAGCGCCAATGCCGTCAACGCCTCTCCGCGAATCGGGATATCGGAACCGGCAATGATCGTTCGGCCGTTCCTGCCATCGGCGTGAGGGGCCAGGATCGCCTCGATCAAGGCGAATAATGTCGTGGCGCGGTCGGTATCTACCGCGCCCGAGAGATCGGGCAAGGTCAAGTCATGGGCGCGGGCCAGCGCCGC
>CAIUCF010000155.1 GCA_903897565.1 uncultured Rhodospirillales bacterium
ATATGCTCCTGCTCGATACTGTTGTCGAGATCACCCGGCGTAGCGCGACGCTCAACCCACCGCCCCCGGCTTGAACACCATCGCGACGCCGTCGATGCAATACCGCAGCCCCGTCGGCTTCGGGCCGTCCGGGAAGACATGCCCCAAATGCCCGCCGCAGCGGCGGCACAGGACTTCGGTGCGGTTGTTGCCGTAGGAATGGTCTTCCGCGGTAACGATAGCGTGGGGCAGGGGTGCCCAGAAGCTCGGCCAGCCTTCACCGGGATCGTATTTCGTCGTCGAGGAGAACAGCGGCAGGGCGCAGCCGGCGCAGGCATAGAGCCCGGGTCGGGTCTCGGCGTTCAGCGGGCTGCTCTCGGGCGGCTCGGTCGCCTTCTCGCGCAGCACCGCGTATTGGTCGAGGGTCAGCAGCTTCTGCCACTCGGCGTCGGTGTGGGTGACTTCGAAGGCGTCGGCGGCGAAGGCGATCTGGCGTAGCCCGCTGCCGAGCGCCAGGGCGCCCAGGCTGACGAGGCTCATGCCGAGCAGGCGGCGTCGTGTGATCATCTCTATCCTCCGCGAACCGGCCGGCGTGACGTCCGGACCCTATCTCCTCATACGAGCGCTCGCGGCGTTTGGTTTCATCGACCCCCGGTATCCCCGACCTGCGCGACCTTGCGCAGCGCCGAGGCGGCGTCGGCGACCTTGCCGTCGCGCACCAGCACGTAATCGGTGTCGTAGGTCGACAGCGCCAGGATCGGCACGCCGGCCTCGGCGAGCGGGGTCAGCAGGCTGAACAGAATCCCGGTCAGCGAGATCTCCAGGGGGCCGGCAACCTTAAACACCCGCCAGCCCTTCTCGCAGGTAACGCCCTCGGGGATGCGGTCTTCCGGGCAGATGATGGATATTTCATCGTCGGTGCGGCTCACCGAGACCAGCGGATCGCTCCAGTCGAGCCAATCGGGCAAAGCCGAGCCGGTCGGCAGCCGGGCGACGCCGAGGGTAATGGGCAGCAGGGACAGGGCAAGGTTCACGACTGGGGCTCCTAAAGCGGCGCGCGCCGGCCCGGCGCGCTCACCATGTTCCGGTATTTGCCATCGAGAGCCAAGGTTCTTGCGGCGGCAAGGCGTCACCCTCCTGCAGCAATTCGATCGAAATCCCGTCGGGCGAGCGGATGAAGGCCATGCGGCCGTCGCGCGGCGGCCGGTTGATGGTGACGCCCTTGTCTTGAAGATGCTGGCACAGCCCGTAGATATCGGCGACGCGATAGGCGAGGTGGCCGAAATTGCGCCCGCCGGTATAGGGCTCGGGATCCCAGTTATAGGTCAGCTCGACCTGCGCGCTCTCGTCGCCGGGGGCGGCGAGGAAGACCAGGGTGAAGCGGCCCTTCTCGCTCTCGGTGCGGCGAATCTCCTTGAGGCCGAGCTTGTCGCAATAGAAGGCCAGCGAGTCTTCGAGATTGCTGACGCGCACCATCGTGTGCAGATATTTCATGGGAACTCCTCCGTTGCTGCGCTTAGACTTGAGCCAAAGCGGGCCGAACGCAAGAGCCCGCGGGGGACTGGGAGATTTTGATGCCGACAACCCGCCTATGGATCGATCGCGTGCCGAGCCCGATCGGCGAGCTGCTCGTGGTGACCGACGAGACATCGCTGGTCGCGCTGGAATTCGACGATACCGAGGCGCGGATGACGCCGCATATCGCCCGATATTTCAAGGGCGCGGACGTGGTACCGCGCGTGGATCCGCTGGGCATGAGCCGTCGGATGCGGGCCTATCTCGCCGGCGATCTCGCCGCGTTCGACGGCGCTGCGGTCGATCCCGGCGGTGATGGTTTTCAGCGCCGCGTCTGGCTGGCCTTGCGCGAGATCCCGCCGGGCGAAACCATCAGCTACGGCGCGCTGGCCGCCCGGCTCGGCAATCCGACCGCGAGCCGCGCCGTCGGCATGGCCAATTCCCGCAATCCCATCGCCATAGTGCTGCCCTGTCATCGTGTCATTGGCGCCAATGGCGCGCTGACGGGTTATGCCGGCGGACTGCATCGCAAGACGTGGCTGTTGCGGCACGAGGGGGCATTGGCGCGGCAGCTGGTTTGAGGGGCCGGGGTTAGGCTTCATCCACCTTATATCGTCATCCCCGCGAAGGCGGGGATCCATACCGTCGCCAAACGGATTCCCGACAGATCGGGCCGATTCTTGGACCACAATGGATCCCCGCCTTCGCGGGGATGACAATTCAGGGAGAGAGAATTTTCTCTAAAAATCCAGATCCACGTAATGCTCCGGCGGCGGGGTGCCGGGGAGGTGATCGGCGAGGATCGGGCGGAAGCTGGGGCGCGACTTGATGCGGGCGAACCAGTCCTTGGCCGGCTCGTGGTCGCGCCACGGCACTTCGCCGATATAGTCGAGCGCCGAGATATGCGCGGCGGCCGCGATGTCGGCGAGCGAGAAGTGATCGCCGGCGAGCCAGCGGCGGCGCTCGACCAGGAACGCGATGTAATCGAGGTGGTAGTGGATATTTGCGTGGCCGGCGCGGATCGCCGATGAGTTGGGGTTGCCGTAGCCCATCATCCGCTTCAGCATCTTTTCGCCGACGAGATTCTGCGTGACCTCGCGGTTCATCTTGAGATCGAACCAAGCCACCAGGCGGCGCACCTCGGTGCGGGTCGCGAGGTCGATGCCGAGCAGCAGCCGGTCGCGATACGCCTCTTCGAGATATTCACAGATCACGCCGGAATCGACGATGACCCTGCCATCGGGCTCGACCAACACCGGGACTTCGGCCGCCGGGTTCATCTGCAGATATTCCGGGCGGCGCTCCCATACCCGTTCCTGCTTCAGGTCGAAGTCGAGATTCTTCTCTTTCAGGACCACCCGAATCTTGCGGGAGAACGGGCAGAGCGGGAGGTGGTAAAGCGTACGCATGGAGTTCGGGATCACCTGTAGCAGCCTGACGGCTTTATCTTACGCCGATCCGCCGCGTCCGTGGTCCCTGAAAACGCGTCAGTCGGATAAAACTACGGGCCGTCGCGCGCGAGACGCGCGACGGCCCTGTCTGTTATTCGCCGGCAGCAGCCAGCGGCTCGGTCAATGGATGGGCCAGGCGGTTCACCATTTCCTGCGGCACGACATGCCAGAAATGGCCGCGCGTGCGCTCCCAGTCGTTGAGCAGCTCCTCGGCGAAGCGCGACTGCGTCTCCTCGATATGCTCGCGGACGAAGCCGAGCAGGACATTGTCCCAGTAACTGGTCTCGATCCGCTGCCAGGTCACCGTCTCGGGATTGACGAGGGCCGGGAACTGGTTCTGCGGGTCATAGACGAAGGCCATGCCGCCGGTCATGCCGGCGCCGAAATTCTCGCCGACGCGGCCGAGGATCACGGCGGTACCACCCGTCATGTACTCGCAGCCGTTCGATCCACAGCCTTCGACGACGACATCGGCGCCGGAGTTGCGGACGGCGAAGCGCTCGCCGGCCTGGCCCGCGGCGAACAGCTTGCCCGCTGTCGCGCCGTAGAGGACGGTGTTGCCGATGATGGTGTTGTCCTGGCTGATCAGCGGGCTCGAGGTCTGGGGGCGGACCGTGATGGTGCCGCCCGACAAGCCCTTGCCGGTATAGTCGTTGGTGTCGCCGGAGACGTCGAGCTTCAGCCCCTGGACCGCGAAGGCGCCGAGCGACTGGCCGCCCGAGCCCTTGAGGCGGACGCGGATATGGCCCGGCTGCAGGCCGCGCTCGCCGAACTTGCGGGTGATCATCGACGACATCCGCGTGCCGATGGCGCGCTGGGTGTTGCGGATGTTGTAGGTCAGCTGCATCTTCTCGCCGACTTCGAACAGCGCCTTGGCGTCCTTGATCATCTGCGCGTCGAGCGTGTCGGGGACCTCGTTGCGGCCCTCGAGCGTGCAGTAGCGCGGATAGTGCCCGGGATCGGCCTTCGCCAGGATCGGGTTGAGGTCGAGATCGTCGAGATGCGACGAGCCGCGGCTGACCTGGGCCAGCAGGTCGGTGCGGCCGATGATCTCGTTGAGCGATTTGGCGCCGAGCGCGGCGAGGATTTCGCGGACCTCCTCGGCGATGAAGCCGAACAGGTTGACGACCTTCTCGGGCGTGCCTTCGAACTTCTTGCGCAGCTCCGGATCCTGGGTGCAGACGCCGACCGGGCAGGTGTTGGAATGGCACTGCCGCACCATGATGCAGCCCATCGCGACC
>CAIUCF010000156.1 GCA_903897565.1 uncultured Rhodospirillales bacterium
GCCGCGCGACGGCGCTGCAACTCGACGCCCGAGGGTTCATGGTCTTGGCCGGCGTCCGCCGCGAAGAGGATGCCGAGGTATTGCGGGCCGATGCGACCCAGCGGCTGCGGACCATCATCCTCGACGTGGCGAATTCCGAACACATCAAGGCGGCGCAGGTCGCAGCCGAGGCCCTGTCGGGCCGCCGAGGGTTGCATGCGCTCATCAACAACGCCGGCTTCAACTACAACGCCGCGTTCGAGTTTACCGACGAAGTCAAGGCGCGGGCCTTGATGGAGGTGAATTTCTTCGGCCTGTGCAAGCTCAGCCAAGCGATGATCCCTCTGCTGCGGCTCGGTGCGGAGGTTTCCGGAGAGACCACCAAGCTCGTCAATCTCGGCTCGATCGGCAATGTCGTGGGATTCCCTTGGGAGTCATATTATCACGCCTCGAAATTCGCCGTGCTCGGGCTCAGCCAGAGTCTGCATCACGAACTCTACCGCCAGAATATTCGCGTCACGGTGATCCAGCCCGGCGTCATCAGGACCCCCTTCATCGACAAGACCCAGGCCAGCATCGCCGAGGCGATCGCCGGCATGCCGACGGAGGGGGTCGCACTCTACGGCAAGGGCCTGACCCGTCTCGGCGAAATGGCGGCCTCCAGCGACAGTCTCGGCTCGTCCCCCGAGCAGGTGGCCAGCGCGATCGGACGCGTCATCGCCGCCCGCAACCCGCCGTTCCGGCTCTTCGTCGGCCGCGACGCGAAACTGCTGAATACCATGCGGCGGGTTCTCCCCGCCGGTCTGTTTCACAGCATTCTGCGCCGCAATTTCGGCTGCTGAACCTTCAGGTTCCGGTCCGCGCCGCGGCTTCCGCGAGCGCCGCAAGCTGGTCGGCGACGATGCTCCAGCCCTGGGTGAAGCCCATCGCCTCGTGCTGCCGGTGGGTCGCTTCGTCCCAATGGCGCGAGGCGGCGCGGTAACGGGTGCCCTTGCCTTCGGGCGTCAGGGTGAAGATGCCGACCATGAAGGGCGTTTGAGGGACCCAGCCGGCCGTGAAGGCGTTGGTGAAGACGATGCGCCTGTTCGGGACGACCTCGAGCACGACACCTTCCATCGGCGATGACGCCCCGTCCGGCCCGGTCATGATCATCGCCGAACGCCCGCCCGGGCGCAGATCCTGTTCGATGATCTTGGTCGTCCAGGGCTTGGGCGCCCACCATTCCTCGGGCCGTTGCGTCCAGACGGCGAACACGGTTTCGGGCGGCGCGTCGATGTAGCGTTCGATCGCGAGTTCGAACGGTGCCTCGGTCATCATCGCCTCACAGAGCCTTGGGGCCGACCAGGGCGAACATCGCACCCTGCGGGTCCCGGCCATGGAGAATCCAGGCGCCACCCGGCACCTCATGCGGCTCGCGCAGCAGCGTGCCGCCCGCCGCCGCGACCCGCGCCTTGGCCGCCTCGATATCCTCGACATTGAAGTAATAGAGCCATGCCGGTCGCGGGAATTGCGGATCGGTCAGCATGCCGCCGATCGCCTCGCCGCCGGCGTTGAACAGCAGATAGGTCCCCATCGGCCCCATATCGAGCGCATCGGACTTGGCCCAGCCGAAATGCGTGCCGTAGAAACCGAGCGCCGCCTGCCAATCGCTCGTGTGCAGTTCGTTCCAACCGCCATGGCCGGGCTTGCCCATGGCGTAGGACGGGCTCGGGCCGACCCCGGTCGGCGCCATGACATAGAATGGCGCGCCCTGCGGGTCGGTGATCATAGCGATGCGGCCGATCTCGGGGAAATCGGTGGCCGGCATATGCACCGTGCCACCGGCCGCGA
>CAIUCF010000157.1 GCA_903897565.1 uncultured Rhodospirillales bacterium
ATCTCGGATCACGACTCGCTCATACAGCTGGTCGAGGACCCGAGCATCAAGGCCAAGGTCAATACCGCCATCGGCGAGATTGCGGCGCGGCTCGGGATTCCGCCGGAGCGCAAGCAGGAGGTCATGGACCGCGTCGATCAGGTGGTGCGCGAGCTCGCCTATATCGAGGCGCTGCGCGAGCGCTACCGCTCGATCAAGACCATCCAGACCAAGCTCGGCGACTATCTCAAGCTCTACAAGCGCGACCGCTCCATCCATGAAGAGCTGATGCGGATCGAACGCCTGATCCGCCGTCCCATCGACGAGTTCAACAGCATCTTCGACCAGGTCGACGCCCAGAGCGGCGAAATCCTCTCGCTGCTGCGCAACCTCGACCGCCAGATCAGCTTCATCCGCGCCTCGCGCGACGATCTCCACGAGAAGATGATGATCTGGGACGATCTGATCGAACTCTGGACGACCCTGCCGGTCGAGCGCTCGATCGAGAACGAGAGCAAGCTGCGCGATCTCTACCGCTTCCTCGCCCGCCATTTCATCGTCGAGAAGCAGTGGCAGCTGACCGGCGATTCCTACGACCGCAAGCCGGCGCAGAGCTGAGCCGGGTCGGCGCAGGGATCGGAGCTGTGAAACAACGATGTTTCACATGGAACATTTTGTGAACATTTTCGGCGTTTTCTCGCGAGCTCGGGTGGTTCGGGGCAGGTGAGATAAGCCCTTGGTCTGCAAGGTGTTTGTGAGAGCGGCTCGCGAAGTTGGCCGAGTTGGATATTATTGATGTAGCCGGTTGTAGCTACATCCGCCCCCGAACGGGGTCGTCCACACACGACCTCTGGCGCTGCGACACACTAATGGTACGGGGTCAGGTCTTGCATTCCTACAGCTGCCGCCGTAAAATCCCCCCATGGCAAGACCTCTCAGGCTCGAACTCGCGGGCGGTTTGTATCACGTGACGTCGCGCGGCGATCGTCGTGAGGATATCTATTTCGATGGCGAAGACCGCGAGACCTGGCTGAGGATTTTCGCGGCCGTCTGCGCCCGCTACGACTGGCTCTGCCACGCCTGGTGCCAGATGACGAACCATTACCACATCGTGGTCGAGACGCGGGCGGGCAACCTCGCCGCCGGGATGCGCCAGCTCAACGGCGTCTACACCCAATCCGTCAACCGCCGCCACGGCCGCGTCGGCCACGTCTTCCAGGGCCGCTACAAGGCGATCCTGGTGGAGCGCGACAGCTATCTGCTCGAACTGGCGCGCTATGTCGTGCTCAACCCGGTCCGGGCCGGGCTGGTCGCCGATTTGGCGGACTGGCCGTGGAGTTCCTATCCGGCAATAGTCGCGCGCCGCGCGCCACCGCCGTGGCTGCGGCGCGACTGGCTGCTCGGGCAGTTCTCGCGCAGCCCGACTCGGGCGGTCGCCCTCTATGTCGATTTCGTGCGCGAGGGGGTCGGGCAGCCCAGCATCTGGGACAATCTGCGCGGCCAGGTGTTTCTCGGCGACGAGGATTTCGTGCGGCGGCATGTGGATGGCGACGGTTCTGGCGATCATGCCGAGATTCCGCGGGCGCAGCGGCGGCCGCTGGCCCGACCGCTCGCCGCTTACGCGGCCGAGGGTGGGGATCGCAGCGCCGCGATGGCCGCGGCCTACGCCTCGGGCGATTATTCGATGAAGGCGATCGCCGGGCATTTCGGCGTCCACTACGCGACCGTCAGCCGAGCGGTGAAGCGGGCG
>CAIUCF010000158.1 GCA_903897565.1 uncultured Rhodospirillales bacterium
ATGCAAGACCTGACCCCAATCGCTTGAGAGCCAGCCGGGTCGAGTTGCTGCCGTGGGCATGACATACGATGACATAGATCGTTGCATAACCGCTTGGGCAAACAGGCATTCGCTCTGGCTACATACTGGGTCGAGCGAAGAACCAGCCCGATATGTGTATGTCTCGAGCGAAGCTGGGGAGTGCTTTCAAATAGAAATCGATCCACCGGCCGATGGTTTTACGAGTGTCTATGCGTCCTGCGTCGAAGGCCGGAGGGAAAATCACCCTCCCGACGACTGGCGGTATCCAACAGAAAAAATCGCTGAAGCTCTTGAAGAGGTCATCCAAACCGTGATGGTCTGGATGAGACCTTCTGTCCGTTATTTGCCGCCACCATCTTCGTGAGAGCGGTTATATCGAATTCTGGGGACACTATATGAATTCTGGAATTCTGGAATTCTGGGGACACTATACGTAACCCGCCTTCCACCCAACCATTCCACCCGAACCCCGCTCACACCGACCGTCGCGCCCTGAGCGCCGCGGCCAGCGTTCCCTCGTCGAGATAATCGAGCTCGCCGCCGATCGGCACGCCATGGGCGAGGCGGGTGACCCGCGCATTGGCGCCGGCTAGGCGGTCGGTGAGGTAATGCGCCGTGGTCTGGCCCTCGACGGTGGCGTTCATCGCCAGGATGACCTCCGTCACTTCGCTCGTCGAGGCCCGCGACACGAGCGAGTCGATCGCGAGATCTTCCGGCTTGATGCCGTCGAGCGCGGAGAGGATGCCGCCGAGGATATGATAGACGCCGCGATGCGACTGGCTGCGCTCGATCGCCCAGAGATCGGCGACGTCTTCGACCACGCAGATGATGCTGCGATCGCGGGTCGGATCGCTGCATACGGCGCAAGGGCTGATGGTGTCGAGATTGCCGCAGATCGGGCAGGCGATGATGGTGTCGGCGGTGGCTTCGAGCGCCGCGGCGAGCGGGCGCATCAGGGCGTCGCGGCGCTTGATGAGGTGCAGGGTGGCGCGGCGGGCCGAGCGCGGCCCCAGGCCGGGCAGCTTGCCGAGCAGCTGGATCAGCCGCTCGATCTCGGGTCCGCCGGCCATGGCGCGCGCGTGCCGGGCTTGCGGCTCAGAACGGCATCTTGAAGCCGGGCGGCAGCTGCAGCCCGCCGGTCATCTTCGCCATCTCGGCCGCGACATGGGCTTCGACCTTGTGCTTGGCGTCGGCGAAGGCGGCAAGGATCAGGTCTTCGAGCACTTCGACCTCGTTGGGGTCGAGCAGCGCCTTGTCGATCGCGACCTTCTTCATGTTGCCCTTGCCGTCGAGCGTGACTGCGACCATGCCGGCGCCGGCGCTGCCCGAGAGCTCGGTCAGGTCGAGCTTCGCCTGCATCTCGGCCATGCGCTCCTGCATCTGCTGCGCCTGCTTCATCATGTTGCCGAGGTTTTTCATCTGTCGTCTCCGTCTTCATCGGGCTCATAGGCGTCGGCGCCCACGAAGGGGCCCGGATCATCCTGTTCGTAAAGTGCGGCGGGCTCCGGCGTCTCGGCTTCGGCGACGACCAGCTCGGGCGGCGGGATCGGCGGGTCCTTCTCGACGATGCGCTCGATGCGGGCGCCGGGGAAGGCGGCCATCGCCGCCTTGACCATCGGATGAGCCTCGACATCGGCGCGCAGCTGCGCCGTGCGGGCGTCGGCCTGCTGGCGCAGGGTTGGGGCGCCGGGTTCGCGCGAGACGCCGACCATCCAGCGATGTCCGGTGACGCGCAGCAGGAACTGGCCGAGCCGGGTGGAGAGGTCGCGCGGAGCCTGGGTCTCCGGGCGGAACTCGACGACACCCTGCTCGAAGCGGACGAGATGCACATGCAGCGCGATCTCGTTGTAGAGAATCGCCTCGCGGGCATCGGCGATCA
>CAIUCF010000159.1 GCA_903897565.1 uncultured Rhodospirillales bacterium
GCTTGCCACCCACACCGCAGGAACCCGGAGTAGATTGATGACGTCGACGATGATGCAGGTGCCGCTCAGCACCCACCAGCTGCTGGAGCGCGCCGGCCGGTATTTCGGCGAGAACGAGGTCGTTGGGCGCCTGCCGGATCGGACAAACTATCGCCGCTCCTATGCCGAGATCTACCGACGGGCGCGGCAGCTTGCGCAGGCGTTGCGCGTCAATGCCGGATTGGTACCTGGTGAGGCGGTGGCAACGCTGTGCTGGAACCATGCCTGGCACCTCGAGTGCTATTTCGGTATTCCCGCGGCCGCAGGCGTCGTCCATACGCTCAATCTCCGGCTGACGCCCGAGGAGATCGCCTGGATCATGGATGACGCCGACGACAAGGTCCTGATTATCGACGACATCCTGCTGCCGATCTGGGAGCAGGTGAAGCCGTTGCTGAAAAAGGCGCCGCGCGTCATCGTCATTCCGTTCAGCGGCGCGGCGCTCCCCGGAGACGCCGAGAGCTACGAGGAATTCATCGCGGTCGATGCATCATCCTACGTCT
The DNA here is from genome assembly GCA_903897565.1 of uncultured Rhodospirillales bacterium. Classification (GTDB taxonomy): domain Bacteria; phylum Pseudomonadota; class Alphaproteobacteria; order ATCC43930; family CGMCC-115725; genus CAIXXC01. The sequence continues at coordinate 543 of CAIUCF010000159.1, forward strand.
ATCCGGTGCAGGACGAGAACGAGGCGGTGGCCATGTGCTACACCTCCGGCACGACCGGCCGCCCCAAGGGTGTCGTCTACTCGCACCGCTCGATGGTCCTGCACGCGACGGCGGCGTGCATCCCCGACCTGTTCTCGTTGTCGCGGCGCGATCGCATCCTGCTCGTCACGCCGATGTTTCACGCTAATGCATGGTCGGTGCCGTTCTCGGCGTTGATGGTCGGCGCCGACCTCATTCTTCCGGGGCCGCATCTGGGCGGCGCCGATCTGTTGAGCCTCATGGAGGAAAACCAGATCACCTTCGCGGTCGGGGTGCCGACGATCTGGACGATGCTCTACCAGACATTGGAGGAGACCTCGCGGCAGCGCGAGTTGAACCTCGTAAAGGGCATCCGGATGCTCGTCGGCGGTGCCGCGGTCGCGCAGGCACTGATCGCCAATTTCGCTAAATACGACATGTATATCGTACAGGGCTGGGGGATGACCGAGACCTCGCCGCTCGGCGCCGTGCCGATCCTGACCCCGCGCCATGCCGAACTGCCGCTCGACGAACAATACGCGCTACGTTCGATGCAGGGGATTGCCGCGCCCTTCGTCGATATGCGGATCGCCGATGAGGATGGTGTTGCCCAGCCCTGGGACGGCAAGGCCGTCGGCGAATTGCAGGTCCGGGGGCCCTGGATCACCGGCGGATATCACAATACGCCGACCGATCCGGGGAAGTTCACGGCCGATGGCTGGCTCCGCACCGGCGATCTCGCGACGATCAATGCCGAGGGCTATATGCGGCTGGTCGACCGCAGCAAGGATCTGATCAAGTCAGGCGGCGAATGGATCAGTTCGGTCCATCTCGAGAGTCTGGTGATGGCGCACCCGGCCGTGCTCGAAGCCGCCGTGATCGCGATTCCGCACCCGAAATGGGACGAGAGGCCCCTGGTGATCGCCGTCCGGCGCCCTGGGATGTCGGTGACCGACGCCGAGTTGCGCGAGTTTCTGCGGCCGAAACTCGCCCGCTTCCAGCTTCCGGACGACTTCGAATGGGTCGACGCTATCCCGAAGGCCGGGACCGGGAAGATCATCAAAGCCAAGCTGCGCGAACACTACCGCGACCGGCAGTCTGGAACGACGGCCTAGCCATCCTTTAGGATGGGGAAGGATGAGCGCCTTGGGTCGATAATGGCGGCGCCGGGTGGACTCATCTGCTCGAGGAGGCGAGGGAAGAGAACGGCTGGTGAGCAAGAAGCAGAGCGACCCGGCGCCGGATTCGTCGCCATCGGCTGATGGGCCCTCGGGGCTGATCATTCGTCATCGTCTGCTCGATGCACTCGGCGTGACCCCGCGTCCCCGCCTGATTGTCGTCCAGGCGCCCGCCGGCTACGGCAAGACGTCATTGCTGCGCCAGCATTGCGCACGCCGATCCGCCCTCGGGGAGAGGATCGCCTGGCTGCGGATGGACGCACAATCCGCGGACGCCGCGCAGTTCCTGCGGCTGCTGTGCGATGCCGCCGAAGCGCTCTCGTCCTCTCCCGGGCGCAAGACACCCCTGGCCGCGCAGCGTCCGGCGAGTCTGCAAGAGCTGCTCCGCAGCCTGAGCCGGATTGCCCAGCCGGTCGTTCTCGTCGTCGATAACTTCGAAACCGCGGCGGCGCCAGATTTCGAGGCGGTTTTCGCCCAGGTTGTCCGGAGCCTGCCGGAGACCGTGCAACTCTGCGTCGGCACGCGCGTGCTGCCGACGGCGCGGCTGGCACGGCTGCAGATCCGCGATCGGACCGTCATCGTCTCCAACGAGGAACTCTGCTTCCGGTCTGCCGAGACTCTGGCATTCTTCGCCGAATTCAATGCGCTGAAGCCGGCGGAGATCGCCCAGATCCATGAGCGCACCGATGGTTGGCCGGCGGCGTTGCAGGCATTTCGGCTGTGCCTCCGTCGCGGCGGTCGCTTTCGCGCCGAGGCCTGGGCGGGCAGGGGCGTGACCCGGGAACTGATGGATTTCCTGGCTGCCGAGATGTTCGACAATCTCGACCCGGCGCTCGGCACTCTGCTGCTCGAACTCGCGATCCCGGAGAAGCTCTCGCCCGGGTTGGTCGAGTACATTACCGGAGAGGCGCGGGGCGAACAGCGTCTCGCCGAAATCGAGCGTACCGGACTGTTCCTGGCCCAGGCGGATCTCGAAGGAGTCTGGTTCCGTTTTCACAATCTGTTCCGGCATTTCCTTCTGACACGTGGGCACAGCGTCTTCACCGGGGATGAGCTCCGGGAACGGCATCGGCGCATCGCGGGCTGGTACGTCGATCACGGCATGCCCGAGGAAGCGATCGGGCACTGGATTGAGGGCCATGATACCGAAACCGCTGCCGATACCTTCGCCGCGATCATCGACCGGCTGGTCGCCCAGGAGCGTCTCGGGCTCGTGGAATCCTATGCCGATCGGCTGCCGCTCGACGCGATGCTGCGCCATGACAACCTCGTCCGCGGCGCCGTCGCCGCCTATGGCTTCCGCCGCGCCTTCGACAAGGCAGAGCTCCTGCTCGGTCGCCAGCGACGGGTGCTTGAGGCCTCCGGGGCGGTCGGCGATGCTATCGGCAGGCATAATTTCTCCCGACTCTTTGTGCTCGCGGCGCAGGACCGCATCGAGGA
>CAIUCF010000160.1 GCA_903897565.1 uncultured Rhodospirillales bacterium
CGATCAGCGCCTCGATCGGCGCCTGGCCGCTCGCCAGTTTCATATTGCTGGTCGGATTATGGGCGACACCGATCCGGTATTGCTGCATCAGCTCGATCTCGACCGGGTCGAGCCAGACGCAATGGGCGAGCAATACGTGTTCCGGCTCCAGCAGTCCGAGCTTCTCCAGCGCCTGCATCGGCAGCAGGCCATGGCGCCGGAACGCCTCGGGGATTTCGAGCCGGCTCTCGTTGGAATGGGTGTGGAGGCCGACGCCATGGGTTTCGCACAGCCTGACCGCGCGCCTGCAGGCTTCGGGCGTGAAGTAGAACTGATGCTCGACCCCGACCCAGACGTTGATCCGGCCGTTCGCGGCGCCGTGCCAGTCGCGGATCAGCCGTTCATTGTCGTCGAGTGTGTCGAAATAGTCGAAACCCTCGGCCTCGCCGACATAGGGCACCATGACGACGCGCAGGCCGAGCTGCTCGGCGGCGCGGGCCGAGCCGGCCATGAAGCGCCACATATCGACCGCAGTGGTCGTCCCGGCGAGCAGGCTCTCGCCGTAACACAGCCATGACGCGGCCTCGGCATCGCCCGGCAGCAGCACGCGATGCATCGGGTCGATAAACAGCCGCAGCCAGTCCCAGAGCGGCAAGCCTTCGGCGGTGCCGCGCAGCAGCCCGGAATGGCAATGCGCGTTGATCAGTCCCGGCATCAGGATGGCGCGGCCGTAATCCTTGCGCCGGGCGTCCGGGGCCTGGCGGGCGATCTCCGCGATAGGGCCAACCGCGACGATGCGGTCGTCGCGCACCAGCACCGCGCCCGCGCGGATCACGCGGTTGCCGGCGTCCATGGTCAGCACGACATCGGCGGTAAGCAGGGTTTCGGTCATGCTGGCGCTCCTCGGTCCGGGTCGGGATACTCTGCCCCGGGATGCGAGGGTCGTGCCAGTGGGTGATAGACCTTGCACCCGGGGATGACGAAAGAAGTGGCAATGTTAGGAGCCATGGTTCTGGCACGGTCATTGCTGCTACGCTCGGACAGGATCGCCTGGGGGAGAGGGTCGTGCTGACACTGGAGCAGTTGAACGCACTCGATAGGAGCGAATTCACCGGGGCAATCGGCCATATCTTCGAGCATTCGCCCTGGATCGCCTGGACGACCTGGGAGCAGCGGCCGTTTGCCGATGCCGATGCACTGGCTGCGGCCCTCATCGACACCATGCTCGCCGCCTCGACGACGCAGCAGCTGACTCTGATCCTCGCCCATCCCGATCTCGCCGGCAAAGCCGCGCTCGACAATGAATTGACGCCCGAATCGAGCCTCGAACAGGCGAGCGCCGGGCTCGATCGCCTGTCGCGCCAGGAATACGTGCTGTTTCACGAGCTGAACGGTGCCTATTGGGCGAAATTCGCCTTCCCCTTCATCATCTGTGTCCGCCGTCACGACAAGAACTCGATCCTGAGCGAGTTCAAGCGCCGGCTGATCCGCGACGAGCCGAGCGAGCGGCGCCAGGCGCTGCTCGAGATCGGCGAGATTGCCCGGCTGCGTCTGGCCGATCTGCTCGGGACGGCGCAGCCCGTATCTTTACAGGCAGGCTGAGGGATCGCCCATGGATGAGATCGCCAATCCCCTCGACCGTCTGGCAGCCCAGGTCCGCCACGATCTCGAATGCCTCGACTATCCGGCCAAACCCTGGGTGCGGGCACGCAGCCATGCGCGGGGGCCGGTGCTCGATGTCGTGATCGTCGGCGGCGGCCAATGCGGGTTGGCGGCGGCCTTCGGCCTGATGCGCGAGAAGATCGCCAATATCCTGGTCATCGACGAGAACCCGGCCGGTGAGGAGGGCCCCTGGGTCACCTATGCCCGCATGATCACCTTGCGCACGCCGAAATATCTGACCGGCCCGGATCTGGGGATACCCTCCCTGACCTTCCGTGCCTGGTACGAGGCGCAGTTCGGCCGTGATGCCTGGGACGGTCTCGGCAAGGTGCCGCGCGAGGAATGGATGCGCTATCTGCGCTGGTATCGCGAGACCTTGGCCATCCCGGTGCGCAACGACACCAGGCTGGAGCGCATCGTGCCTGTCGAGAAAGGGCTGTTCCAGCTGGAGGTTTCCGGAGCCGGCGCACCGGAGTCGGGATTCCTGCTGGCACGAAAGGTCGTGCTGGCGACCGGGATCCAGGGCGGCGGCGAATGGCACGTGCCGGACTTCATCGCCGAGAGCCTGCCGGCGAGCCGCTCCTGCCAC
>CAIUCF010000161.1 GCA_903897565.1 uncultured Rhodospirillales bacterium
CCGCGCCGATCTGGTTGCCCGAACTGCCCAGGCTGAACTGTCCGGACAGGCCGCCCAGTTGCAGCGCTCCGGCGGTTATGGCCGCGCTCTGGATTACCGAATTCCCGGTCGTGGCGAGCAGCAAGGTCCCCGTGCCGGTACTGATGGTATCGTCGATCGTGAAGCTCGGTGCCGAGGCAAACACCATCATGCCGAGATTATTGGCCGTCGCGATCGCCCCGCCGGAGATCGTGAGCGTATTGCCCACCGAAGCACTGGCGCTGGAGAGCGCGCTCGACAGCGCCGTCACCGCGGAGGAGAAGTTGCTGTCCGTCGTCTGCAGCACGACCTCGTTCTCGTAGATCGGCAGGCCGTCATAGGGCAATCCGACCGTATCGTACGCCGTCAGGCCGACGAAGCCGTTGCCGGAGAGATAGCCGACGATCTCGTGATTTCCCGCGGCCGAGGGGATCGCCGTCGAGGCGAACTGAATGCTGAAGGCGCCACCAGTGCCGCTGGTCGTGGTCCCGACCATGACGCCGTCGACGATGATGTTGACCCCGGCCCCGACCACGCCGCTACCATTGAGGCCGGTGTAGACGTTGCCCGAGACGATCTCATTGCCCGACGCGACCGGTGTCGGCAGCGCCGCGCCCTGCCACACCAGATACGGCAGACTGCCGGATGCCGCGACCCAGTTGCTGGACGAGAAGCCGGCCGGCAAGGTCCCGGTCGTCAACTGTGCCGTCGTCAGGCCGGTCGCGCCCGAAGGATCGGCCGAGGCGACCCCGGTCGTGTCCGTATCCCAATAGGAATTGCTGGCGGCGACGCTGCTGGAGCCCGTCAATCCGCCGATGCCGGACGCGCCCGCGGCGATCGAGATGTTGCCGGCGGCGTAGGAGTCGATGATCGACCCGGCATTGTTGCCGACGAGGCCGCCGACGGTCGAACCGCTGCCGGTCGCCACGCTGGCAAAGCTGAAGACGTTCATCAGCGTGCCGCTGAAATTCTCGCCGGCGAAGCCGCCGACCGAACTGTCGCCGAGGGCGACGACACTGCCGTCGGAGAAGGAATCGCTGATCAAGCCGCCGCTGACCGTGCCGACGAAGCCACCGAGCGCGATCGCCCCGCTGGCGACGGTGACGATCCCCGAGGCGTAGGAATCGATGATCGTGCCGCCGGTATTCTGGCCCGCGAAGCCGCCGATCCTGTAGCTGTTGGTCGGCCCGTTGACGTTCGCCGTGCTATAGGAGCCCGAGATGATCCCCTCATTGTCGCCGACGAAACCGCCGACGATGTAAGAAGCGTTGATGCTCGCCGATACCGTGCCGGTGGCGTAGGAATTCGTGATCGTGCCGAAATTGGCGCCGGCAAGGATGCCGACGTCGACATTGCCGAGGATATTGGCGTTGACGACGCCGAGGTTGGAGACCACGCCCGAGGCGCCGATCTCGCCGAACAGCCCGATATAATAACCGTAGCCGTAACTGATATTCAGGCCCGAGACGGTGTGGCCGGCGCCGTCGAACACGCCCGTGAACGGCGCGGAAGAACTGCCGATCAACGCACCCCCGTAAGTCCCGGACATCGAGACATTGTTCTGCATGCGATAATGCTGGGCGAGCGCGGTCGCGTTGAGGCCGATCCGCGCCAGGTCATAGCTCGAATCGACCAGCATCGTCAGCGTCAGGCTCGCGGCGCCCGGCGCGAACGTCGCCAGAGTCAGGGGCGCGCCATAGCTGCCCGGATCGTAGGTGACGGAGACCGAACCCGTGGTATTGACCGCTGCGCCGCTCCCCGAGACGTAAACGCCCGTGGAGCCGTTCGCCAGGGTGTCGCCGACAAGGGTGACAGAGCCACCGTTGGTCACGGTGATGGGCGTCGCCGTACTGATGTATATCGTGCTGCTGTTTGTGATGCTGACGTTGCCAGCGACGGTAATCGCCGGCAGGTAGGAGTAATCATGGCCGACCATAGTCAGGCCAGCGAGCGCCGCGGTGTTACCGATCGCCCCACCAACGTAGAGATAATTGGTCGTACCCGCGTTCAGCGTCAGATTGTAAGCGCCGTTGATGCTGCCCGAGACCGAAATCCCCGTCGTCCCACTGGATGTGTTGAGGACGGTGTCGCCGACGAGCGCGAGGTTGGAGTAGGAACCGAAACCGGCGGCGGTAATTGATCCGGAAATCGTGATCGGCTGATAGCCGTTGTAGTAGCTCTCGAGGCTGAGGGTGCCAGCGAAGCTCAGCGGTCCGGCGACGCTGATGCCGCCGCTTGGCGCGTAATCATACACATAGAACAGCGCGCTCGCCGTCTCCGCGCCGATCGCCCCCAAGGTCCCCGCATCTAGATTGAGCGCACCCGCACCGGTGACCGTCGCCGACCCGATTCCGATGGGTCCGCCGCCATACTCCAAGCTCAGACTGGCCGTCGTGATGACCTGCGTGGACCCTGGAGGCAGGGCGAAGGCCGTCGATGCCGAGAGCAAAGCCGAACTCGTGGCGGTGATCGCCGCCGATGCGGCAATGTCGATCTCTTCACTGTAGAGAGTGAGGTAGTTGGACGTGATCGAGCCGGCGATGCTGAGCGGATCATAATAGGTGCTGGCCGAGACGGTGCCTCCCGCCGCCAGGATCGATGCGCCGGCCGCGAGCGATATTCCATACGCGTCATAGAGATAGACGCTGGTGCCCGAAATCTCGCCCGCGATCGCCATCGCGACGGAGTTGTAGCTTCCGGAATCGAGCGAAACATAGCCGCCGGAATTGGTGATCGACATCCCCGAAGCCAGGGACGTCAACCCGAGGATCGTCAGGCCTCCGGACGTGCCGGTGTCGATGATCGATCCCCCGAGGGTGAGACCAGCGCTGGAATAATAATTGCCCACGCTGATCGTGGTCGCGCCATGGACGGTGAGCGGTCCGGCGATATCGATTGACCCGTAATAATTCGTGAAAAGCGATAATCCGCCGGGGAAGATCAGCCCACTCGCCAGCGAAATGTTGCCCTGACTCGGCGTGTTGTAATTATAGGTCGTGTCGTCGATGGTCAGATTGCTCGTGCCGCTGACGGAGGTACCGCCCGTGAGGTCGACCCCGACAGTCTTGAATTCGGCGAGCGTGGGGTTGAACGGATTGGTGCCGGATGCGGTCGTGCCGACGCCGATCGGGCCGCCTCCGTAGTCGATCTCCAAGCTCGGCGCGACCACATTCACGGTCGAACCGGAAGGCAGGATGAACGCGGAACTCGCCGAGAGCAGTACGGAGGGGGCCACGATCGAGGCCGTCGACTCGATCTCGACCGTCGACCCGTAGATTGCCGCCGCACTCTGATAGTACGACGTGCTCGACGTCGCGGTCAGCGAACCGGCGATGTCGGCGATGCCCGAGGCGGCGCCGATATAGATGGAGCCGTTGCTGGCGGAGAGGCTGGCGCCTTGCGCAATCGTCACCCCGTAGGAGTCGATCACCGCAATCGTCGCACCAGAAACATTGCCCGAGATCGAGAGCGCCGCAGAATTATAGCCGCCGGTGAGCGAGACATAGCCGCCAGCATCGGTGATCGAGAGCCCGCTGGCGAGCGAGGTCAAGCCGATAATGCTCAAGCCGCCTGCGGTGCTCCCGG
>CAIUCF010000162.1 GCA_903897565.1 uncultured Rhodospirillales bacterium
CGCGGTCGCCGCCGCGAACGTGTCGTCCCGGGTACTCGACGGCGTTCAGGCGCCGGGCGCGGCAATCCCTGCAGGCGCCCTGCCCGGCCTCGTGCCTTGCATCACCAATCCCTGCGGCACGTCGGGTGCACCGATCGATGTCACGACCTGGCAGAACGCCAACGCGCCAGTCGCCGTCAGCCATGCCGACGGCACCACCGACGTGACCGTCACCCAGACCGCGCCGAAGGCGATCGCCACCTGGCAGAGCTTCAATGTCGGCAAGAACACGACCCTGACCTTCGACCAGAATGCCGGTACCGACCAGTCCGGCAACAACGGCTGGGTGATTCTGAACCGCGTCGCCGATCCGAGCGCCAGCCCATCGCAGATCTACGGCGCGATCCGCGCCAAGGGCAGCGTCTATATCATCAATCCCAACGGCGTCGTCTTCGACGGCACCAGCACGGTCGATGTCCATGCCCTGGTCGCCTCTTCCCTCGATATCGGGCAGATCGGCCAGACCACCGCACAACGCAACGCCCAGTTCCTGCAGCAGGGACTGAACCTCACCAGCGGCCTGACGGAATCCCAGGTGACGGGCAGTAACGTCGCATTCTCATCGGCGGCAGGGGATGCCAAGGCCGTTCTTGCCGACACCTCCGAAGCAGAAATCGCCGTCGAGCCCGGGGCGCGCATCACGACCAGCGTGTTTCCCGCCGATAATCCCGGCAGCGTCATGTTGCTGGGCCCAAAGGTCACCAATGCCGGCAATATCGTCTCGCCGGCAGGCCAGGTCATTCTCGGCGCCGGTCGCGCCTTCGCCTTTCTTGCCGAGACCAAGGTCAACGCCGCCTCGGGCGTCAATTATCTGGGCCTGGTTCCGGTCTCCCAACCGAACTTCCTGGTGCCGGGCACGGTCTCGGCGCAAGATCCTGAATTCGGTCGTGTCTGGCACGGCAGCATTACCGCGACCAATAGTGGCTTGATCGAGACCAGCCGCGGCAATATCACGCTCCAGGGTACCGACGTCGGTAATACCGGCGTTCTCGCAGCGACGACCAGCATCACCCGCAACGGCTCGATCGTCCTTGATGGTGCGAAGACCGCCACGCTTGGCGTTGACTCGACGGCGACGATCCTTCCGGAGGCGAATGGCGAAACCGTTCCGATCGGCCAGGTCTCCGGCAATACCGTCCCCACGCCGTATCTGCTCGTTCATGCTGGCGAGATCGGCGATTCGAGCGGGCTGACGGCGGCGGCCGGGATCGGCAAAGTAACCATCGAAAACGGCGCGGCGATCGTCGCGCCCGGCGCCACGATCGGCGTATTCGGCGGGCTCTCGGTCGAACTCGGCGCTGGCGCGACGATCGACGCCGCCGGGCTGACGACGGGCGCCGTGATCGACAGTGCCGGCAATACCGTCGCCGCCCTGCCGATGGCGGATAATTTCATCACTTTCAAGCCGCTGGGGCCGGAGTTCGCTAATTCGCCCTTGCAGCGCAGTGGCGCGCTGCGCGGCCAATCCCTGACCATCGACATCCGAGTCAGCGGCACCAGCTCCAACGGCATCGCCTGGGTCGGCACCCCGCTCGCCAATGCCAGCGGCTACGTCAACACGCAAGTGACCGATACCATCGAACAGGTACTGACCAAGGGTGGATCAGTCACCGTGGCGACCGGCGGGGGCACCCCGCTTGCTGGCCAGACGCTCGATTCGATCGTATTGCAGCCGGGCTCGGTGATCGACGTCTCCGGCGGCTATGTTACCTATAATGGCGGCTTCGATACCGCGAGCAATCTGCTGGGCGCCGACGGCAAGGTCTATTCGATCAGCCAGGCTGATCCCGCGATCAGCTATGTCGGGCTCGCCGGCGCCTATGTCGACGATCATCCGCATTGGGGCGTTTCCACGACCTATTACGGCACGTTCTCGGCGCAGGCCAGCGCCCGCTACGAGCCCGGCTATATCCAGGGCTCGCCCGCCGGCACCATCACCCTGTTCGCCGACTCGGTCGAGGCCGACGGCAAGCTCTACGGCCAGGCCAGCGCCGGCCCGCTGCAGCGAAGCAACGGCTCGATACCGAGCAGCGGCACCCTGTCGATCAATCCGTCGGCGATCGCGGCATCGCTCAATCACGACCTCAGCGTCATGACCGCGGCGACCTCGGTGACGCCGCAATGGGTGCTGATCCAGACCAATGCCGGCACCACGCTCGACCCGAGCACTCTGGTTTCGCAAACGACGACCGCCCAGAGCGAATCCGATTTCATCCTGAGCGATCTCAACCCCGGCGATCGCGCCGACACCCTGGTGCTGTCGAGCGCGATGATCGATGCCGGTGGCTTCGGCAGCTTTTCGGTCAGCGGGTCCACCGAGGTCGCGGCCGGCGCCAGCATCGTCGTTGCTAATGGCGGCGCGGCTTTGGCCGGCGGCGCCGGGACCGTGTTCCTCGGCGGCGGCGGCGGCATCGCGATCACTGGTCCGGCGATCGATATCGAGGGCAGTTTGAC
>CAIUCF010000163.1 GCA_903897565.1 uncultured Rhodospirillales bacterium
AGTCGCCGGTGCCGACCACGCTCCAACCCGCCCCCGGCACCCGCGAAACGAAACCGCCGCTTGCGACCGCCGCGGTCCCGCTCGTCTGGTATTCGTAGAGCTGGGTCGAGGCAGAGTTCTGCAGCAGGATATCCGAATAGTGGTCGCCGTTGAAATCGCTTGAGACCGGCGGCGCGGCGCTGGCCGAACCCGACACGGTCACCTGGGTGCCGCCGCTGCCGTCCGACGCGGCAGAGACGCTGAGCCCCGCACCGCCGCCGGTCAGGGCCAACGTTGCGACCGCGGCGCCGCCGCTCACCACCACGAGGCTGCTGCCGCTGACCGTGGCGCTCGCCCCCGCCACGCCGGCAAAATCGATGATATCCCCCGTCGCGAGGCCGGCGAGCCCGCCGCTGACCGTCCCGCCTGCGCCAATGACCAGGGTCGCGCCCGACCCGACGAAGCGCACGGCGACGCCGCCCGATCCGGCGAGCAGCCCGTAATCGCGGACAATCCCGCCGGCGGAGATCATCGTACCGCTGGCGACGCCCGCGGCGAGGACCGTCAAGGTGCCGCCACTGGCGACGGAGGCGCCGCTCGCGACGCCGCCATAAACGGTTTCACTGCCGGTGATATGCGCCCCGACGTCGATGGCACCGGCATAGATCCCGGCGATCCCGCCCGCCGAGATCAGCGATCCCGAGGCGCTGCCACCGGACGACACCAACAGCGTCGCCGAGACCCCGACCGTGGTGCCGCTCGCGGTGCCGCCCGAATAGACATATTCACTGCCGCCGCCATGCACCGAATCGCCCGACACCAGCACCGTCGCCACCGAGCGCCCGCCGGACAGGAACTGCTGCTGGCCGCTGGTCACCAGCGTCGCGCTGGCGGTACCGCCAGCGTAGACGACCTGCCCCGTGCTGGTATAGCCCGCCGGGGCATAGAGGCTGGTCGCGCTCGCGAGCCCGCCCGACGAGACATACTGGACACCGGCCGAAACCGTGGTCGAGATCGCCGTGCCGAACACGGTCTCGGTGCCGGCATTGATGGTCACGCCCACGGCCGTGCCGCCGGAGAGCACCGTCATCGCGGCGAAATACAGCAGGGTGGTATTGGAGGCGACGCCGCCGGAAACAGTTTCCTGGCCACCATAGGAAATGACGATGTCGCGGCTGACGCCGCCGCTCAGCACGTTCAGGTTCGCCGGTCCGTAATAGAGGCCGGAAACGGTTGAGGCGCTGACCAGGCCACCCGAGAACACCACGGTCGCGCCGGTGCCGATCGTCGCGCCGCTGAGCACCGCGCCCGACAGGATGTTCTGCGTGCCGCCATTGTAGTTCGTGGCGATGACGATGCCACCGGCGAGGACGTTCTGGATGCCGCCGAGGTTCGTGCCGCTTGCCGTGCCGCCGGACGAGACGTTCTGGACGCTCTGCGCCTGCAGCGAGACGCTGGTCGCGAGGCCGCCGGAGAGGATGTTTTCGGTACCGGACACGAACGACACCGCCGAAACGATGCCGCCGGAGACATTCTGAATACCATAGAACACCGCACCGCCCGAGGCGAGGCCGCCCGACGCGATCGTCTGGGTGCCGCTCTGGATGCTCGCGCTGATCTCCACGCCGCCGCTCAGGATCGTCTCGGCGCCGCTGACGACCGAGCCGCCGCCGCTACCGCCGGAAGAGATCATCTCGCTGCCGCCGCTGCCGATCACCGAACTGAGGACGATACCGCCGGCGGCGGCAATCTGGCTGCCGCCGCTGAGGACATAGGTCTGCGATGTCGTGCCATAGACGATCTGCGTGCCGCCCGCGGAGACGACGACCTCCGCTGTATGCGCACCGGAGGAAACGTTCTGGACGCCGCCGCTGCCGACGGAGGTCGAATAGGCGCTGCCGAGGACGTTCTGCGTCCCGCTCGCGAGGATAATCGCAAAATAGTCGAGACCGCCCGAGGAAACCGTCTGGATCCCCCCGGAGGAAACCATGTCGTACTCGGCGAAGCCCCCGGAGAAAATGATTTCCCGGCCACCGTTGAACACCGCGGCGCTCATCTCGCGCGCCCAGACGTCCTGTTCGCCGCCGGCGAAGACCGAAGTCGCGAAGCTGCTGCCGGAGGCGATCTCGCGCCCGCCCAGGAGCTGGGTATTCGTGGTATAGAAACTGCCGGAAGAGAGCACCAGCATCCCGCCGCTGGAGACAATCGTGGCGGCCATCTCGCCGCGCGACAGATTGACGGCGGAGCCCCCGCTGAGGATGATCGAGCCGCTCGTCGTGCCGGAGAACACCTCTTCGAGGCCGCCGCTGCTGATGACCGTGGCATAGGCGGCGCCGGCATCCTCGATCGTCTGGAGCGCGCCGTTTTTCAGCATGGTTCCCGTGGCGACACCGCCGTAATGCAGCGCCTGGAGCCCGCCGCCGCTGATCACTGCCGAGGTCGCGGTGCCGCCGTTGAGCGTCTGGCTGCCGCCGGAGAGGACGACCGTCGCGCTGGCGAGGCCGCCGCTCAGCGCCTGCAGCGCGCCGCTATAGACGGTAGTACCGCTGGCCGTTGCGTTGGTAAACACCGCCTGTACGCCTGCCGACAGCGCGGCGCCATTATAGCTGGCCGAAGGGCCGATATTCTGGGTGCCGCCGCTGAAGCTGGTGCTGGTGACCCCCGAGGTATAGCTGAGATTCTGCGTGCCGCCGGAAAGCAGCTGGGTGATCGACGCGCTGCCCTGGACGTCCTGGATGCCGCCGCTCGAGATCACCGTGCTGACAGCGGTCGCCGAGACCGAGACCTCCTGAAATCCCCCGCTCAGGATCGTGGTGCTCGCGACCGTGCCGGCGATCGCCGACTGATAGCCGGCGGCGCTGATCGTGGTATTGCTCGCGGTCGCCTGATAGACGACCTGCAGCGCGCCGCTCGAGACGGCGGTGACGTTGGCGACGGCCCCGGAGCTGAGGTATTGCAGGCCGCCGCGGCTCAGCGGGTTCGATGCCAGCAAGGTCGTACTGACGGCGATACCGCCCGAATAGACGATCTGCTCCTCGGTTGCGCCGACCGTCGTGGCGATCGCCGAGCCGCCGGCGTAGACCTGCTGCCCGGCGTATTGGCTGGGAAAGCCATAGGGCGCGCTGACGAAGCCGAGCAGGCTGGTGCCGCTGGCGACACCGCCCGACGATACGTATTGCACCGAGTATTCGGTAATGCTGGTGTTGCGGGCCGACCCGAACAGCGTGAACGTGCCGCCACCCCGCAGCAAACTCGTATCGGCGAGCCCGCCCGACGAGACGATGATCTGGCCATCCGAGGTGGTGGTGTTGGAAATCACGCCGCCCGAGAAGACGGTGACTACCGTCCTGTATCCCGTCGTGCCGCTGGCGACGCCGCCGCTGGAGACGTTGATATTGGTCGGATAGACCGCCGACGCGATCGTGGCGAAGGCGTGGCCGCCGGCCAGGATCGTGAGCGTGCCGCCGAAGCCGTAGGCACTGCCATTGCCGCCAAGACTGGTATTGGAGGCGGTGCCGCCCGACAGAATTTCGGCGCCGTTCAGGTCGATGACGAGCGCACTTTGCGTCAACCCGCCGCTATAGACGACGAGGGTGCCGCTGTTCGAGACATTGGTTCCCGAGGCGATGCCGCCCGAGAAGACGTTCTGGAGCCCGAGGCCGACCGCCGCGCCGGAGACGATCGCCCCTGAATAGACGTTCTGGGTGCCGCCGCTGAAGACAGTTCCGGAGACCGCGGCACCGCTGTAGACGTTCTCCACCCCCCCGCTCTGCAGGGTGGTCGCCAGCGCCGTGCCGCTGACATTCTGGACGCCCCCCGAGGCAAGAACCGCGCTGCTCGCCGACCCACCGGCGGAGACCGTCTGCGTCCCGCCCACACTCACGGTGGCGCCACTCGCGGTGCCGCCCGAGGAGACGATCTGGAGCCCGCCGCTGCCGATGATCGCCGCGGAATCCATGCCGGCGACCCGCTCCGTACCGCCGCTCAACGTCGCGCCCACGGCACTCCCGCCGGGACCGACGCTCATCAAGCCGCCGGCAAAGATGGTCGCACCGCTGTCGACGCCGCCGGAAGCAATCATCGCGCTGCCGCCGCTCGACACCCCCGTGGCGGAGCCGATGCCACCCGAAGAGATTGTCTCGTGACCGCCAGACGAAACGGTCGCGGACGTGCCGTGACCGCCGCTGAAGATGGTCTCGTTCCCACCGTTCACAATGATCGTCGCACTGGCCGTGCCGCCCGCGGAGACATTCTGGACGCCGCCGGAGCTGACCGTCGTGCTGGTCGCGGTGCCGCCGGACGACACGATCTCGACACCGCCAGCGACGACGAGGTCACCAGTCGTGACGCCGCCAACGACCATCGTGCCCGAGCTGATCGTGACGCCGATCGCACTGCCGCCGGCCGTGACCCTCACCAGGCTCGCCGGATCGGCAGCGTCGGTCGAGACCGTACCCCCGGACAGCACCGCGCCATCGACGATCACGGTGCCCGATTGGCCCGAGCCATTCTTGCCGGCAAAAATCTGCCCGCCGGCGTTCAGGATCGTCCCGAACAGATCGATCGTGCCGCCGAGGGCCCTCGTCATCCCCTTGTTGGTGAAGCTCGATGAGCCGGTATTGATGGTCAGGATGCCGCCGCTGCCCGCCGAGATGATGCCGCCTGACTCGTTCATCAGGGTGAGCTTGCCGTTGCCGAGCAGGCCGGCGCCGGTGATCGTGTTGTCGATATTGTCGAGCACGTCGACGGTGTCATTGAGCGCCGGGCCGACGCTGGCGCCGGTCACGATTTCGACCCGGTTGAGATCGCGGTTGGAATCGAGGTTCAGCGACCCGGGATAGAGTTTCAGCGTCCCGCCGCCCGACAGCATTGTCTGGCCGTAGATATACAGGGTCCCGGTCCCGGTCGGCGCGGCAGGCGTCGTCAGGGTGACATGGTTGACGATCGTCCCGGCGAGCGTGACGCCGTCATCGAGGAAGATCGTCGACCCGGCTGCGATGGTCAGGGGCGCGGCATTGCCGTCCAGGACGGTGTGAAGATAAGCGGTGATCGTGCCGCTATTCTCGGTCGAGAGCGTGCCGCCGGAGACGGTGGAGCCTCCGAGGATCCCGCCGAGGGTTACCGAGCCGCCATTGGCCAGGATCACGCCACCGACATTGTTGACGGAATTGCTGATATCGAGCACACCGCCCGCGGCCTCCATGAGGCCCTGATTGACGGTCGTCACGCCGCCGCCATCGACGATCAGAGCGTCGGAGATGCCGAACGTGTTGACGTCCGCGATCGCCGCGATAATCCCGTTGGAGGTGTTGAAGATCCCCATCGAGGCGCTGCCGAGTTCGCCCTGGCCCTCGATGGTCCAGCCATTGGTCAGCGTCGCGGCGGCATCGTGCCCCTTGACGACGGTTCCCGCGTCCATCGTGATCAGGCCACGGTTGACGCCCGCGATCCGGAGGACCTGATCGAGCGTGGCGAAGTCGTCGGAGGCCGTGCCGACGATCACGGTGGCGTCGGTGAGGACGATGGTCCCGCCCGCGAACAACCCGTCGGCGACGATGCCGCCGGC
>CAIUCF010000164.1 GCA_903897565.1 uncultured Rhodospirillales bacterium
GTCGCCGGCGGCGCCGACATCGTCTACCCGGAAGAAAATCGTGCCCTGCAGACAGAAATCGCGACCCGGGGCCTACTGATCGCCGAACAGCCCGTCGGCACCGAGCCGCGGGCGCGCCATTTTCCGCGACGCAATCGCCTGATCTCGGGGACCTCGCTCGGCATCCTCGTCGTCGAGGCGGCGCTGCGCTCGGGATCACTGATCACCGCCCGCTTCGCCGGCGAGCAGGGCCGCGACGTCTTCGCCATTCCCGGCTCGCCGCTCGACCCGCGCTGCCGCGGCGGCAACGACCTGATCCGCCATGGCGCGGCGCTGGTGGAGAGCGCGAGCGATGTTCTCGCCGCCCTCGGCACCTTTCCCGCGGTCCCTCCCGTGATCCGTCGTCCGCGCCCCGTAAGCTCTGCCCAGGAGCCGACCGACGATGCCGAACCGGCGGAATCGGCACGCGGCTTGCTACTCTCCCTGCTCGGGCCGACACCGGTCACGGTTGACGAACTGGTCCGTCAGTGCCACTTGTCGCCATCGGTCGTAGCGACCGCGCTGCTGGAACTGGATCTCGCAGGGCGGCTTGACCGACATCCCGGCCATCAGGTGTCGCTTTCCGTGATGGGATAAACTGTTTGACCATTGATTAGGTGATTGGCCGCCTCATGCATGTCGTAGTCGTCGAGTCGCCGGCCAAGGCGAAGACAATCAACAAATATCTCGGACCCGGCTACACGGTCCTGGCGAGCTACGGCCATGTCCGCGACCTGCCGGCAAAGGATGGCTCGGTCCGCCCCGACGAAGACTTCGCCATGAGTTGGGAAGTCGAGGAACGCTCGGAAAAGCGCATCAAGGATATCGTCCAGGCGCTGAAAGGCGCGGATTCCCTGTATCTGGCGACCGATCCGGATCGCGAGGGCGAAGCGATCTCCTGGCATGTCCGTGAAGTGCTGGAGCAGCGCAAGGCGATCAAGGGCATTCCCGTCAAGCGCGTGGTCTTCAACGAGGTGACCAAGACGGCGGTGCTTGACGCCTTCGCCCATGCCCGCGAACTCAACATCGAACTGGTGGACGCCTACATGGCGCGCCGGGCCCTCGACTACCTCGTCGGCTTCACGCTGTCGCCGGTGCTGTGGCGCAAGCTGCCCGGCTCACGCTCGGCGGGGCGTGTCCAGTCCGTGGCGCTGCGGCTGATCTGCGAGCGCGAATCGGAAATCGAAATTTTCCGGGCGCGCGAATATTGGAGCATCGAGTCCACGTTCACGACCGCCGAGAAGGCCAGCTTCACCGCCCATCTCACCCATCTCGACGGCGCCAAGCTCGACCGCTTCGATCTCGGCGACGAGGCCGCGGCGACGCGCGCCGTCGCCATCGCCGCCTCGGAGCCCGGCTACGCGGTGTCGCGGGTCGATCGCCGCCAGACCAAGCGCAATCCGCAGCCGCCCTTCACGACCTCGACCCTGCAGCAGGAGGCCTCGCGCAAGCTCGGCTTCGGCACGACGCGAACCATGCAGATGGCGCAGCGCCTGTACGAGGGCGTCGAGCTCGGCGGCGAGACCGTCGGTCTCATCACCTATATGCGAACCGACGGCGTGCAATTGTCCCAGGACGCGATCGGCGCGGCGCGCCGCCTGATCGATCGCGACTATGGCGAGCAGTACTGCCCCAAGGTGCCGCGCCAGTACAAGACGGTCGCCAAGAACGCCCAGGAGGCCCACGAGGCCGTGCGGCCGACCGATATGTTCCGCCGGCCAGCCGATGTCGCCCGTTTCCTCGACGCCGATATGCTGCGGCTCTACGAGCTGATCTGGAAGCGCACCATGGCGAGCCAGATGGAATCGGCGGTGATGGATCAGGTCACCATCGATATCAACGGTGCCGCCGGCCGCGCGACCTTCCGGGCGACGGGCTCGGTGGTGCTGTTCGACGGCTTCCTGAAGCTCTACCAGGAAGGCCGGGACGATGACGGCGCCGACGACCAGGATCGCCGCCTGCCGCAGCTGAAGGAAAAGGACGGGCTCGATCGCGGCGAGATCGTCCCGACCCAGCATTTCACCGAGCCGCCGCCGCGCTATACCGAAGCCAGCCTCGTCAAGAAGATGGAGGAGCTCGGCATCGGCCGGCCCTCGACCTACGCCTCGATCATCCAGGTCCTGCAGGACCGCGACTACGTCAAGCTCGACCGCAAGCGCTTCGTGCCCGAGGATCGCGGCCGCCTCGTGATCGCCTTCCTGGAGAATTTCTTCCAGCGCTACGTCCAGTACAATTTCACTGCGGATCTCGAAAACCTGCTCGACGAAATCTCGGGCGGTCGCGCCGACTGGAAGGAGGTGCTGCGCAAGTTCTGGCAGGATTTCAGCTTCGCCATCGACGGCACCAAGGATCTGACGATCACCCAGGTGCTGGAAGCGCTCGACCGCGAGCTCGGCAACCATCTCTTTCCGGAGGACGGCTCCGGCCGCGATCCCCGACTGTGCCCGGCCTGCCAGAAGGGTCAGCTGAGCCTCAAGCTCGGCAAGTTCGGCGCCTTCGTCGGCTGCGCCAAC
>CAIUCF010000165.1 GCA_903897565.1 uncultured Rhodospirillales bacterium
GACGACGAACTCGTCGAGGTCACGCCGCGCAGCATCCGTCTGCGCAAGAAGCTGCTCGATCCGAACGACCGCAAGCGCGCCAGCCGCGCCGCTGCGGACTGAGAACCGGCAGCTCAAAGAAAAGCGGCGCCCTCACCGGCGCCGCTTTTTTTGTTCAGGTCATGATCCCCGCGCGCTTGCGCGGGACCCGCCAGAGATACCAGGACGCAACCGTCCGATAGGGCGCCCAGGGCAGTCCGATCTCGCGCAGCGCCTTGGGCGTCGGCTGTGAGTCGAGGGACTTCAGCAGCCGGTAGCCCTCGCGTACGCCGAAATCATCGACCGGCAGGACGTCGCGGCGGCCGAGGGTGAACATCAGGAACATCTCAACGGTCCAGCGGCCGATGCCCTTGAGCGAGACCAGGCGGTCTATCAACTCCTCGTCGGACATGGTCTCGGCTTGCGCGCGGGTCGGCACCAAGCCGGAGAGCGCGCCCTCGGCGATCGTCTTCAGGGTGGCGATCTTGCGGAACGAGAAGCCGCAGCCGCGTAACGTCGCGTCGTCGGTTTCCAGCAGCTGCGCGGGCGAAGGGAAGTGGACGTCAGGGTAGAGAGCGAGCATGCGGCCGACGATGGTGTCCGCCGCCCGCACGGCCAGCTGCTGGTAGGCGATGGCCCGCATCAAGGCCTCATGCGGTTCGCGATCCTCGTTGCTGACGATCGTGCAGGGGCCGACCAGGTCGATCAGCGCTGCCCAGTCGTCGTCGATCTGCCGCAGATAGGTCGCGGCGTCGTGATGCGGGGTCTCGGCGGGGGCGACCATGGGATATCCTGGTAATGCTGGCTCGGCACCGACACTCGCCCGAGCACGGCAGCGCTGTAAATGCTGAATCATCGGATACCCGCGTTCAGATCTCCCAAACGGGACTTTCGCCGGCTGCGCCCTTTCGATATGGTCGCCGCCGATAATGATCCCTAATGAGAGGAACCGGCGGTGACGACCGATCTCGAGAATACCCTGTACTTCGACGTGCCTGCTGGTCGGGTCGTGATTGCGATGCGCCCCGACGTCGCGCCCGGCCATGTCGAGCGGATCAAGGAGCTCGCCCGGGCGAAGTTCTATGACGGGATCGCGTTCCACCGCGTGATCGAAGGCTTCATGGCCCAGACCGGTTGCCCGCGCGGCGATGGCACCAGCGGCTCCGGCAAGCCCAATCTCAAGGCCGAATTCTCCAATGTCCATCATGGCCGCGGCGTCTGTTCGATGGCCCGCACCAACGACCCGAACTCGGCCGACAGCCAGTTCTTCATCTGCCTTGCGGATGCCGGTTTCCTCGACAAGCAGTACACCGTGTGGGGCGAGGTCACCTCGGGCATGGAATTCATCGACGCCATCAAGAAGGGCGATGCCAATCGCAACGGCACGGTCAGCAATCCCGACCGGATCGTCTCGATGCGCGTCGCGGCGGATGTTGAAGCCGGCACGGCCTGATCCAGCCTGATCACGGCGAGGAAGAGCCCTTTTGCTGAGCTTCCTCGCCGCTTACCGCGACCCCAGACTGCTCGCCGTCCTGTTCATGGGCTTTGCGAGCGGTCTACCGCTGGCGCTGACGGGAACGACGCTCGCCGCCCGCTTTACCGAGGCCCATATCGCGCTCGCCGCGATCGGCTACATGGCCCTGGTCCAGCTGTCTTATAATTTCAAACCGCTGTGGGCGCCGGTCCTCGATCGGGTGCCGATCCCGTTGCTGAGCAGGTGGCTGGGTCAGCGGCGGAGCTGGCTCATCGTGACGGCCGGTATTCTGGCCCTCGCTATCGCGATGCTCGGCATGGCCGACCCGCAGCAAGGCCTTGGCGTTGCGGTGTTCTGGGCGATCGTCGTGGCGTTTCTCTCGGCCAGCCAAGACGTCGTGATCGACGCCTATCGCGTCGAGATCCTGCGTCCGGAGCAGCAAGGCGCCGGCGCTGCCGTCACGCAGTTCGGGTACCGCTTCGGTATGATTGCGTCGGGGGCCGGCTCGCTCGCTGCCGCCCAGCTCTGGGGCTGGCCCGCCGCCTATCAGATCATGGCGTTGCTGATGCTGAGCGGGATCGTGACGGCACTGCTGGCGCCGGAGCCCGTGCATCCCGAGTTGCCGGTCGCCCGAACGGTAGCCGCCACCGTCATCGCGCCGTTTCGCGATATCCTGCGACGCCATGGTTGGCCGATTCTGTTCCTCTTCATTCTGCTCTACAAATTCGGCGATGCCTTGTCCGGGCACATGGCGACACCCTTCTATCTCGAACTCGGCTTCTCCAAGATAGAGATCGCCAAGATCAGCAAGGGCCTCGGCGTTGCCGCGGCGATCGTCGGCGTCTCGTTCGGTGGGGTCATCGTTTATCGGCTCGGCGTGCTGAAGGCGTTGCTGGTCTGTGGCGTGGTCCAGATGGCGTCCAACGCGCTCTATATCGTCCAGGATTTGAGCGGTCACGATATCGGTATGCTCGCCGTCACGGTATCGCTCGAGAACCTCGCAGGCGGCATGGGATCTGCGGCGTTTCTCGCCTATCTCTCGGGCTTGTGCAGTCCGGGCTATGCTGCTACGCAATATGCGCTTTTGTCCGCCCTTGCTTTGTTGGGGCGCAACCTGTTCTCGGCGTTGAGCGGGTTGCTGGCAGCGCATCTTGGGTGGGTAGGGTTCTTCTCGACCGCTGTGTGTCTCGCCCTGCCGGGCCTGGGACTGCTGGTCTGGATGATGGGCCGTCCCGACTTGGGACGTGTGGCCGGGCAAGACTGAACGCATTCGTAAGAGAGAAGGCACTCATGGATATCAGCAAGATCCCGACTGGCAAGAACCCGCCCTACGACATCAACGTCGTGATCGAAATTCCCCAGGGTGGGGCGCCGGTCAAGTACGAGCTGGACAAAGAATCCGGCGCGCTGTTCGTCGATCGCTTCGTCCACACCGCGATGTACTA
This sequence comes from uncultured Rhodospirillales bacterium, assembly GCA_903897565.1. Classification (GTDB taxonomy): domain Bacteria; phylum Pseudomonadota; class Alphaproteobacteria; order ATCC43930; family CGMCC-115725; genus CAIXXC01. The sequence goes on from CAIUCF010000165.1 coordinate 2,938, forward strand.
CCCGGCGAATTACGGTTTCGTGCCGAACACGTTGTCGGATGACGGCGATCCGGCCGATGTCCTCGTTGTTACTCCGGCGCCGATCGTGCCCGGCGTCGTCGTGCGCTCGCGCCCGATCGGCGCGCTGCTGATGGAAGACGAGAGCGGCCAGGACGAGAAGATCCTCGCGGTGCCCGTCGACAAGCTCCATCCCTATTTCACCGAGATCAAGACCTACAGCGATCTGCCAAAGATCCTGATCGAGCAGATCGAGCACTTTTTCACCCATTACAAGGACCTGGAAAAGGGCAAGTGGGTCAAGGTCAAGCAGTGGGTCGGTCCGGAAGAGGCGGCAGCGCTGATTCAACAGGCGATGGACCGCGCCGCCAAGGCATAATCCGGTCGCGATCGAGCAACAGGCCCGCCGGCGACGGCGGGCCTGTTTCATTTTCGGGCGGCGTGGCCTCGATGCGCGCTCGATTCCGGACCGAATATTGCAGTGCACTGGAGCGGGTCATACTTCCGGAAGGCGTCAAGGGCTTGGCCGGATGGATGGCGTGATTATCGATCTCCAGGGAGCGCTCCGATGTCATTGCTGCATTTGCCGTCCACCGCCAGCGCAGGGGAAGTCTCTGCGAGCCTGCTGGAGCAGGGCTACGCCATCGTCGATGAGTTGGTGTCGAATGACCTGATGGACCGCATCACGGCGGAAATGGGTCCGTATGTCGAGGCCACGCCCTATGGCCAGGACGCCTTCGTCGGCAAGCAGACGCGACGCACCGGATCGATGATCGCCCGCTCGCAAGCGGCGCGGGAGCTAGTGATGAATCCGCTGGCGATCGCCACGGCGGGGCAGTTTCTCGGCCACGCCTCGACCTTCCAACTGCATCTGACCCAGATCATCAGCGTCTATCCAGGCTCGGCGGCGCAGCCGTTGCATCAAGACCAACTGGCCTGGGATTTCTTCCCCTTTCCCGACGATTATCATATCCAGTGCAACCTGCTCTGGGCGATGACCGATTATACCGAGGAGATGGGGGCAACCCGGGTCGTGCCGGGCAGCCAGTATAACGGCCGCAACAAGACCTATACCCAGGCTGACAGCCTGCCCGCGGTGATGAAACGCGGCTCGGCGCTGTTCTATACCGGCAAGGTGTTCCATGGCGCCGGCGCCAATGTCTCCGACCGTCTCAGGCAGGCGATCAACATCACCTATGCCGTCGGCTGGGTGCGACAGGAAGAGAACCAGTTCCTGTCCTGCCCGATCGAGATC
>CAIUCF010000166.1 GCA_903897565.1 uncultured Rhodospirillales bacterium
CCGACAGCGGGAAAGGCGTCGAGCACGGCAGCCACCGCCCGGCCGCCCGGCGTCATCAGGCGATGAACCTCGGCGTCGGCGTCGAACACGGGAATTTTCAGCCGCCGCAGCATCGCGGCGGTCGTGCTCTTGCCCATGCCGATCGAGCCGGTGAGACCGACGATCTTCACGGCGCCAGCACCACGTCGCGCAAACCCGCATCGACCTCCGGCGCGACCCCGAACCAGGCCTCGAATCCTGGCCGCGCCTGATGCAGAAGCATGCCGATGCCGTCGACCGGATGGTAGCCGGCCGCGCGCGCGGCAGCGAGCAGCGGCGTTTCCAGCGGCACATAGACGATATCGCTGACGATCGCGCCGGCGGCGAGGCCGATCGGTGCGATGTCGAGCGGGGGTTCGCCGACCATGCCCTGGGTCGTCGTATTGACCAGCAGATGGCAGTCCCGGATCGCATCCTGGCGCTCATCCCAGCCGCAGGCGATGAGGGGGCCGCCCAATTCCGACACCAGGGTGCGCGCGCGATCGAGGGTGCGGTTGATGATCCGAATCTCGGTCTCGCCGGCGCGGTGCAACGCCGCCGCGACGGCACGGGCACTGCCGCCGGCGCCGAGGATGGCGACCGGCCCCGCGCCTGGCCGCCATTGCGGCGCGCGATCGCGGAGGTTCTCGATGAAACCAAAGCCGTCGGTCGACTGCCCGAACAGGGTGCCATCGTCACGCACGATCACAGTGTTGACCGAGCCGATGCGCCGCGCCTCGGGATCGACCGCGTCGAGGATCGCGAGCGCCCGCTCTTTCAGCGGCACGGTCAGGTTACAGCCGGCAAAGCCGAGCACCGGCAAGGCACGCAGCGCCTGTTCGAGGTTTTCCGGCTTCACGGGAAGCGGCACATAGGCGCCGCGGATGCCATAGCGCGCCAGCCAATAGCCATGCAGGCGGGGCGAGCGCGAATGGCCGACCGGCCAGCCCATGACTCCGGCGAGACGGAACGCTTGCGGCGCCACACTCATCGCCCGACGACCCCATGGCCGCGCAGGAATTCCAGCAGTCGCAGCAGCGGCAAGCCGAGGATCGTGTAGTAGTCGCCGGTGACGCGATCGAACAACTGCGCCCCCAGACCTTCATAATGGTAGGCGCCGACCGAGCCGAGCACGGCGTCGCCGGCCCGCGCGAGGTAATCATCGAGGAAGGCGTCGCTGAAATCCCGCATCGTCAGATAGGCAATGTCGTGATCGGCCCAGATCCGCGAACCGTTGAGCGCCACGACGCTGGCCGAGACCAGCTCGTGGGTCTTGCCGCGCAGGTCGCGCAATTGCCGGCGTGCATCGTCGAGGGTTTCCGGCTTGTCGAACCAGCGGCCGCCGAGATCGAGGATCTGGTCGGCGCCGATCACCAGACTGCCGGGGAATCGTGCCGAAATTCGCGTCGCCTTCATCTCGGCGAGGATGGTCGCGCAGTCGATGACGCTGGCGCCCTCGGCGGCGAAACTCGCCTTGATGGAATCCTCGTCGACGGCCGCGGGGCGTTGCGTCACTTCGAGTCCGACGCGGCGCAGCAGTTCGGCGCGGGTCGTGCTGCCCGAGGCCAGGATCACTGGCAAAACCTCAGGCATTCTGGCCGGTCCGCTTGGCATGGAGCTGCATGATGGCGGCCGCGGTCTCCTCGATCGAGCGCCGCGTCACGTCGATCACCGGCCAGCGCTGCTCGTGGAACAGCCGGCGCGCGATCGTGACCTCGGCCTTGACGGCATCGAGATCGGTGTAGTCGATCGGGTGGTTGTCGGCCTGGATCTGGGTCAGCCGGTTCTGGCGGATCGAGACCAGGCGCTCGGGATCGTTGATCAGACCGACGATCAGGGGCTTGGTCGCGGCGAGTACTTCCGGCGGCAGCGGCATGCCGGGGATCATCGGGATATTGGCGGTCTTGAGGCCGCGATTGGCGAGATAGATGCTGGTCGGCGTTTTCGAGGTCCGCGAGACGCCGACCAGGATGATGTCGGCGTCGTTCAATCCCCACAGCGCCTGGCCGTCGTCGTGGGTCATGGCAAAGGTCATGGCGTCGATGCGAGCGAAATAATCGCCGTCGAGCGCATGCTGTTGGCCGGGCAGACCGCGCGGGTTGCGGCCGAGGAACGTCGCCAGCGCGCCGATCACCGGATCGAGTACCGGGATCGCCGGCACGCCCATATTGCGGCAATGTTCCTGCAGCAGCGAGCGCAGCGAATCATTCACCAGGGTGAAGAGCACCACACCGCGATTGGCGTCGATCCCGGCGATGATGCGCTCGACCTGGGCCCGCGTGCGCACCATCGACCAGATGTGATCGATCGGCTCGCAATCCTGGAATTGGACGAGACAGGCGCGGGCGAGCGCGTGCACGGTATCGCCGGTCGAGTCGGAAACGAGGTGAAGGTGGAACCGGGTGGGGGCCACAAGCCAATCCCATGTCAGATGTATAACTGGTCGCGACTGGGGATAACTCGGGTGATTCGACCCGGGTCGCGATTCTGTCCCCGTCTTACCACAGCACGCAGACGGAAAGCACACATGTTCGTGGAATCCGGGGCAGTCTGGGAGTCAGGGGGATAAGTCATCGCGCTTGGCATTTTTTCCCCATAATGCCGGCACGTTTATCCACATGGTAGCCTCTTGGGATAATTAAACTATCTTATAGTTCCGGCGATTTTATCCCCAAGCTGGACCGGCAGCGCAGACCGACCCCCGAACTTCTGGACGGAATCTCGCGGGCAAAGAAATCCCCGTTGCCCACAGCCCCTACTACCTACTACTTTCTATTAACAAGAATCCTACATGTCTTAGACACATGTCCCGATCACCCTGATCAACCGGGGCGAAACCAGCGCAGCCATCGTGTCGAGACTGCAGCCGATAACCGACAGGCAAGATCATGCGTTCAGAAGACAAGACCCTGTTCCGGGCGATCCGTGGCAAATCCGTCGAACGCCCGCCGTTCTGGCTCATGCGTCAGGCCGGGCGTTATCTCCCGGAATACCGGGAAATCCGCAGCAAGGTCGCGCATTTTCTCGAACTCTGCTTCACGCCGGAACTGGCGATGGAAGTCACCCTCCAACCCATCCGCCGTTTCGGCATGGACGCCGCGATTCTGTTCTCCGATATCCTCGTCGTTCCGTGGGGTCTCGGGCAGAATGTGGCCTTCAAGGAGGGAGAAGGCCCCGTGCTCGATCCCATCCGGGATGCAGCCGGACTTGCGTCGTTGACTCTCGATGGGTTCCTGGAGCGCCTGCAGCCGGTCTACACCGCTGCAAAGATGATTAAGGAGGAGTTGCCGCTCCAAACCAGCTTCATCGGCTTTGCCGGGGCGCCCTGGACCGTTGCGACCTATATGGTCGAGGGTGGGAGCAGCCGCGGCTTCGAGAAGACGCAGCGCTGGGCCAATACCGACCCCGTCGGTTTCCAGAAGCTGATGGATATCCTGGTCGAGGCGACGGTGCTCCATCTCGACGCGCAGATTCGCGCCGGGATCGAGATCGTGCAGATCTTCGACAGCTGGGCTGGCGTCCTGAAGGATCGCGACTTCACGCAATGGATCATCGCCCCGACCATTCGGATCGTGCAGGCCCTGCGCGCCAAGCACCCGAACGTGCCGATCATCGGCTTTCCGCGCGGCGCCGGGGCACAGTATCTGGGATACGCCCAGGAAACCGGCGTCGACGTCCTCAGCCTCGATCAGGATCTGCCGCTGTCATTCGCCCGCGACGTGCTGCAGCCGGTTTGCGCGGTCCAGGGCAACCTGGATCCCGTGATCCTCGCCGCCGGTGGCTCCGCGCTCAAGACCCGCACCGAGGAGATCATCGCGGCGTTCCGCGGTGGTCGCTTCATCTTCAACCTCGGTCACGGCATCCTGCCGCATACGCCGCCGGAGAATGTCGCGATGCTGGGGCAATTGCTCGAGCGGGCGGGTCGCGGATAGCTGCCTGAATGAAAACGGCCGTTGTTCTCTTCAACCTCGGGGGTCCGTCATCCCCCGAGTCCGTCCAGCCTTTCCTGTTCAACCTTTTCAACGACGCGGCGATCATCGGGCTGCCGCAACCGTTGCGCTGGCTGCTGGCGAAACTCATCAGCGCCCGGCGCGCACCGATCGCACGCGACATCTACGCCGTCATGGGGGGTTCCTCGCCGCTTCTCGCCAATACCATGGCCCAGGCGGAAGGACTCGAAGCGCGGCTCGGCGAGGGGTTCAAGACCTTCGTTGCCATGCGCTACTGGCACCCGCGCGCTGATGTCCAGATCGCCGCCGTCAAAGCCTGGCAGCCCGACCAGATATTGCTGGTGCCGCTCTATCCGCAATACTCGACGACCACGACCGGCTCTTCGATCGCAGAGTGGCTGAAGCTGGGCAAGCGCGCTGGTCTCACGGCGCCGAGCTCTGAGATCTGCTGCTGGCCGGTGCTGCCGGGATTCGTCGCCGCCGTCGCCGAGGGAGTCCGCGACGCGCTCGCGCGATTGCCGGTGGACGGGCCGCGCCGGGTGTTGTTCTCGGCCCATGGCCTACCGAAAAAGGTCGTCGCCGCGGGCGATCCCTACCAGAATCACGTCGAACGCAGTGTGGCTGCGGTAGTCGCGGCACTGGCGATGCCCGAACTCGACTGGCAGATTTGCTATCAGAGCCGGGTCGGTCCGCTCGAATGGATCGGCCCGGCGACCGATGCTGAAATTGCGCGCGCCGGTGCCGAAGGGGTTTCCCTGGTCGTTACCCCGATCGCTTTCATCTCCGAGCATTCCGAGACCCTGGTCGAACTCGATCATGAATACCGCAGCCTCGCCGAACGCAGTGGGGTGCCGGCTTACGAGCGGGTGGCGACGGCGGGGATC
>CAIUCF010000167.1 GCA_903897565.1 uncultured Rhodospirillales bacterium
AACGGGACCGTGGCGACCAACTTGCCGACCGCGATCAAGCAAATTGGCGTGCGGGTTATCCTCTCGCCGGCGTTGCGTCGTCACAGCGACGACCTCGCGACACTGCCGATCCGCGCCTCGGATGGCCATCTCTTCGCCCTTGGTCGCGTGGCGAAATTCATTACCGATCCCGGCCAACCCGAAATCACGCGTGACAACCTTCAGCGCATGGTCGCGGTCACAGCGCGGATCGAAGGCCGTGATCTGGGTTCGACGGTTGCGGAAATTCGCCGCACTCTTGACGGTTCCGGCATGATGGCGCCGGGCGTCACCTATCAGCTCGGGGGGCTCTACGAACAGCAGCAGATTGCGTTCCGGGGTCTCGTCTTGGTCTTCCTCGCCGCGCTCGTCGCCGAATTTCTGCTTCTGCTGTTTCTCTACGAGCGGCTGCTATGGCCGCCGATCATCATCGCAACGTCACTGCTATCTGTGAGCGCGGTGTTCACGGCGCTCTGGATCACCCGGATCGAACTGAATATCACGGCGATGATGGGCATGACGATGATCGTCGGCATCTCGACGGAGATGGCGATTTTCTTCGTCTCCGAATACGGCGAGCTCGTCCGCTCGATGCCACCGCGACAAGCATTGCTTGAGGCGAGCCGAAACCGGCTCCGTCCGATCGCCATGACGACACTGGCTGCGATCCTGACGCTGATGCCGCTGGCGCTCGGCATCGGCGAAGGGTCGGCAATGCAGCAACCTCTCGCTGTGGCGATCATCGCAGGGCTGACGTTGCAGTTCCCGATGGTCCTGCTCGTTGTTCCGGTGCTGATAGGGCTCGCGGATCGAACCGGAAGACCGGCGTCCAAACGGCCCTAAGGGCGGGCAGACGCAGACATTACCAATCGCCAACATCTCGGCCACCGTCGGGCAATGTTCTTCCTGCCATACCATAATCCGATTTGGCAGAGCGTAGCCCGGGAGCATTCGTGGTCGATATCGAGGCACTGCTAAACTACTATAACGAGGACTATGTTCTGCTGTCCGACGTTATGACGCCCGTCGATCGGACGCGCAAAGAGATCGAGTATATCACTCAGATTCTAGGGCTGACTCCCGGGATGAAGGTTCTCGATCTCGGCTGCGGGTATGGCCGCATCGCGCAGGAGCTGGCAATAGCTGGGATGCAGGTAACCGGCATCGACTTGGTGCCTACGATGGTTGAGAAGGCCAGGGAAAGGGCTGCGGCGGCAGGCCTTGCGATCGACTATCGCCTAGGCGATTTCAGCAGACTTCCGAGCCTTGGCGGGTTCGACGCTGTCATCATGTGGTTTTTCTCATTCGGATATGGCGATGAACTCTCCCACCTGAAGAGCTTAAGAAATGCATGCGGAGCCCTCAGGAAGGGGGGCTTGTTGCTGTTCGACCAGTATAACACGCATGTTCTGGCCGCCGAAAATTACCCGACGATGGTTGATCGGGGCGACACCTTATTCATCCACAAGCCGAGGCCCGATCTGGAAGCCGGTCGATGGGGGGTCGATCGGATCGTGGTTCGGGATGGAGCCATTACCCGTTCGAGTTTCTCGTGTCGCTGCTATTCGCCACCGGAACTTCGATCGATGTGCCAAAGCAGCGGGTTTCGGCTCGCCCGTTTTCTGAGTGAGGAGACAAGCTCGTATCTTCCGGAGAGCCGAAAGCTTGTCACCGTGGCGATGAAA